>CAZAMS010000098.1:0-10234 GCA_964486305.1 uncultured Aestuariivirga sp. | reverse complement strand
GATCCCTATTATTGCCACTGCATGAAGACAGCGCGCCTGCTGCGCGAAGAAATGAAGCTTTCGCCGGAGCAATTGCGGGTGGTGTTTCAATCGCGCTTTGGCCGGGCCGAATGGCTGCAGCCCTATGCCCAGGGCACGATTGAAGGCTTGCCCGCCAAGGAGGTCAAAAACCTGGTGATGATCATGCCAGGATTTTCTGCCGATTGTGTGGAGACCCTTGAGGAAGTGGCCATTGGACTGGATGAAACTTTCAAGCACGCAGGCGGGGTTAATTTCTCCGCGGTCCCGTGCCTGAATGACAGTCCTGTATCAATTGACATGCTGGAAAAACTTGTTCGGCAGGAGTTGCAAGGGTGGACCCACTAAAGTGACCATGCTTCAAACCCTGGATTCTGACCTGCAGCGCAGTGTGGGCAAGCTTGCGCTCGAAATAGGGGCAAGCGGTGCAGTGAAACGCATGCGCGAAGAGGGCTGCGCAAAATTGCGCCTGCCGGCGCAGCCTGCGGGCCAGGCTCCTGAAGCAATCATCATCAACACGTCAGGTGGTTTGGCAGGGGGTGACCGTTTTGAACTCAAGGCCCAGGCGGCAGGTGATCTCTGCCTGACGACGCAGGCGGCAGAAAAATTCTACCGCTCGCTGGGCCAGGAAACGCAGGTCTCCACGCGGCTTGTCGGGCAGGACAAGGCCCGGTTGCTGTGGCTGCCCCAGGAGACCATTCTTTTTGATGGGGCAAGACTGGAAAGATTGCTTGAGGTGGAGCTGCAAGAAAGCGCCACGTTGCTTGCAGTTGAAACGGTCATTTTGGGCCGCAGGGCCATGGGCGAAAGCCTGACGAATTTTTTCTTTCATGACCGTTGGCGCATCCGCCGGGACGGTCGGCTGATTTATGCCGATGACCTGCGCCTCGATCCCACGCGAGTTCAGGGCCGTGCTGCACTTAATGGGGCCACAGCCTTTGCCACGCTGGTTTTTGCGGGACCCACGGCTGAAAGTTTCCTTGAGCCGTTGCGCGAAATAATTGCAGATTATGGAGGCGTAAGCGCCTGGGATGGCAAGCTCGTTGCAAGGCTTATGGGCGTGGATGGCTTCGATTTAAGAAAAACCTTGATTCCGGCCTTGAAGTTGCTTGCTGCGCCAAGCGAACTGCCTAAAGTTTGGACTCTCTGAGGAAATTATATGCATCTGACGCCCCGGGAAAAAGACAAGCTGCTGATTGCGATGGCGGCCGGTGTTGCACGCCGCAGGCTTGAGCGTGGCGTCAAGCTCAATCATCCCGAAACGATTGCCCTTATCACGGATTTTGTCGTCGAAGGAGCGAGAGATGGCCGCAGTGTTGCCGATTTGATGGAGGCAGGGGGCCGTGTCGTCTCCCGCACCCAAGTGATGGAAGGCATCGCCGAGATGATCCATGACATTCAGGTTGAGGCCACTTTTCCTGACGGGACCAAGCTTGTCACCGTTCATAACCCCGTGCGCTGAGGAGAGAGACATGATCCCCGGTGAAATCATTCCAGCTTCCGGCGACATAGAAATCAATGTGGGTGCAAAACGCATAACTGTCGAAGTTGCCAATACGGGCGACAGGCCCATTCAGGTGGGCTCGCATTATCATTTCTTTGAAACCAATGAGGCGCTGCAGTTCGAGCGCCTGAAAGCGCGGGGCATGCGGCTTGATATTCCATCAGGCACGGCGGTGCGGTTTGAACCCGGCCAAAGGCGCGACGTGACGCTGGTGCCTTACGGGGGCTCACGAAAAATATATGGCTTCCAGCAGAAAATCATGGGGGGTCTGTGATGGCGACCAAGCAGCCCCGTAGCAGTTATGCGGCCATGTTTGGTCCCACCGTGGGCGACAAGGTTAGGCTCGCGGATACGAACCTCTTTGTTGAAGTTGAGCGTGATTTCACGGTTCATGGTGAGGAGGTCACTTTCGGCGGCGGCAAGGTCATCCGGGATGGCATGGGGCAGAGCCAGGTCACCCGTGCTGCAGGTGCCGTTGATACGGTGATCACAAATGCCCTCATCATCGATCACTGGGGCATTGTGAAAGCTGACGTCGGCCTGAAGGACGGGCGCGTTGCCGCCGTCGGCAAGGCGGGCAATCCTGACACGCAATCGGGTGTCACCATCATTATTGGTCCGGGTACGGAGATTATTGCCGGTGAGGGAAAAATTCTAACCGCCGGCGGCATTGATGCCCATATCCATTTCATCGCGCCCCAGCAAATTGACGAGGCCTTGAACTCCGGCATCACGACGATGATTGGCGGCGGCACGGGGCCTGCAACGGGCACAAAAGCTACGACCTGTACACCCGGCCCATGGCATCTGGCGCGCATGATTGAAGCGGCGGATGCTTTTCCGATGAATCTCGGCTTCATGGGCAAGGGCAACGCATCCTTACCGGCAGCTCTCGAAGAACAAATTCTCGGTGGGGCCTGTGGTCTTAAATTACATGAGGATTGGGGCACGACGCCCGCCAGCATTGATTGCTGTCTTGCGGTGGCGGACCGCTTTGACGTGCAAGTAGGGCTGCACACGGATACGCTCAATGAATCCGGCTTTGTGGAAGCCACGATTGCCGCTTTCAGGGGCCGCACCATTCACGCCTTCCATACGGAGGGGGCGGGCGGCGGCCATGCGCCGGATATCATCCGCATTGCCAGCCTGCCCAATGTGTTGCCTTCATCCACAAATCCCACGCGGCCTTATACAATCAACACGGTGGCTGAACATCTCGACATGCTGATGGTGTGTCACCATCTCAATCCTCGCATCCCTGAAGATATTGCTTTTGCCGAAAGCCGCATCCGCAAGGAGACCATTGCGGCGGAGGACATTCTTCATGATCTCGGGGTGTTTTCCATGATGTCATCGGACAGCCAGGCCATGGGGCGCGTCGGCGAAGTGATTATCCGCACCTGGCAGACGGCGCACAAGATGCGGGTGCAACGCGGGCGCCTTGCCGAAGATAAAAACCAGAACGATAATTTCCGGGTGAAACGCTACATTGCAAAATATACCATCAATCCCGCTATCGCGCAGGGCATAGCGCATCATGTGGGCTCCATTGAAGCGGGCAAGAAGGCCGACCTGGTTCTCTGGTCGCCTGCTTTCTTTGGTGTGAAGCCTGATCTGGTTCTGCTCGGCGGTTCGATTGCGGCGGCTCCCATGGGCGACCCCAATGCTTCCATCCCGACGCCGCAGCCCGTGCATTATCGCCCGATGTTTGCGAGCTTTGGAAAGTCCCTGGCGCGGTCTGCCGTTACTTTCGTGTCGGCGGCGTCGCTGGCGAAAGGCCTGGAGAAAAAGCTCGGCGTGGACAAGAGCCTCGTTGCGGTTCTTAATACGCGGGGCACCATTTCAAAATCCTCCATGGTGCATAATGGCGAGATGCCGAAGATAGAAGTGAATCCGGAAACCTATGAAGTTCGCGCCGATGGCGAACTACTGACCTGTGAACCCGCAACCGTGCTGCCGATGGCGCAGCGCTATTTCCTGTTCTGACATGCTGCGCGCAACGCAGGTTCGCCCCGCTGGCCCGCAAATGAATGGGCCTTATGAGACGATTACTCTGGACTATACGGCGCGGCACCGGCGCCGCATGGTGATGAAGGCTGATGGCGGGCTTTCATTTCTGCTTGATCTCGAGCATGCGCAGGCGCTGCGCCATGGTGATGGCCTGGTACTGGAGGATGGCCGCGTTATAAAAGTCCTGGCGCGACCGGAACCGCTGACGGAGATTCGCGGTCGGGATTCCGCCCATCTTACGGTCCTGGCCTATCAAATTGGCAATCGCCACCTTGAGGCGCAGATTGAAAGTGAGCGTATTGTGATCCGCCGGGATCATGTGATTTCAGAAATGCTTGTGGGTCTCGGTGCCCGTGTTGTTGATATTGAAGAAATTTTTGAACCGGAAGCGGGCGCCTATGGCCATCACCACTGAGCCCCAGCAACTCCTGCAGCTTCTGGCTTTCATGTCGCCTGCCTTTCCGGTTGGCAGCTTTGCCTATTCGCACGGGCTTGAATGGGCCATTGACGATGCCATGGTGAAATCGGGTGATGACGTGAGGGCGTGGATTAAAGCTTTGCTGATTCATGGTTCGGGTTGGAATGATGCAGTGTTGCTCTCAGCTTCCTATGATGCCAGCGACGAGGTACGGATCGAGATTGATGAATTGGCGCTTGCACTTGCCGCATCGCGTGAGCGGGCTTTAGAGACCTCTGACCTCGGCCAGTCATTCGCAAAAGCAGTGGCGACCTTGTCGGCTAGCGAAACCATGAATTTTCAAACTTATCCCGTGGCGGTTGCTGCCGCATGTCAAAGAACCTGTATAGACAAGCGTGCGGGGCTGCTTGCTTATTTGCAGGCCTTTACAAATAATCTGATTGCCGTTGCAGTAAGGCTTATTCCCTTAGGTCAGACCAAAGGATTGGAAATCATGCGTGATTTGATGCCTGTCATTGCCACAACGGTGGATCGGGCATTGCAGGCAAGCCTTGATGATCTCGGCAGTTCCACGCTGTTGTCTGATATTTCCGCCATGCGGCATGAAACCCAGTATTCGCGGGTGTTTCGTTCATGAGCTGGCATGGACCTTTGCGCGTTGGCATTGGCGGGCCCGTAGGCTCCGGCAAGACCACACTGATTGAAATGCTGTGCAAGGCGATGCGTGAAACTCACTCCATTGCTGTGATCACCAATGATATCTACACGAAGGAAGATGCGTTGATCCTCAACCGGGTGCAGGCGCTGCCTGAAGACCGTATCATGGGGGTTGAAACCGGAGGCTGCCCGCACACGGCCATACGCGAAGATGCCTCGATCAATCTTTCGGCCATTGCGGAGATGACTTCGCGCCACGCTGATCTTGATATCGTCTTCATCGAATCCGGAGGCGACAATCTTGCCGCGACGTTCTCGCCTGATCTGGCCGACATCACGCTTTATGTCATCAGTGTGTGCCAAGGCGAAAAAATTCCAAGGAAGGGCGGCCCTGCCATCAGCCGCTCGGATCTTCTCATCATCAACAAAACTGATTTGGCACCCCATGTGAATGCACGGCTTGACGTCATGGAAGACGACACGAAAAAAGTGCGGGGTGATAAACCCTATGTCTTCGCCGATATGCTGCGCCGCGAAGGGCTTGCTCAAGTTATCAGCTTTATTGAGACAGCAGGTGGACTGGAGAAACCTTTTCTAGCGCAGATGAATAAAGGCCGGTGACTCCGGCACCATCGTTGTGCTGTCATCCGGGGCTTTCTTGATGACCACAGGGTTCTCCTGCCTCCAATTGATAATCTCGAAACGGCCATCGAAATGCTCGACAAGGGCGGTGCAGCTTTCCACCCAATCGCCGTCATTCAAATAGTGAATACCGCCAATCATCCGGTTGTCCGGTGTATGAATGTGGCCGCAAATCACGCCCTGGCAGCCGCGCGCGTGGGCGTCGCGAACCACGGCCTCCTCAAATCGCGAAATGAATTCCACCGCCTTTTTGACCTTGTGTTTCATATAGGCGGAGAGCGACCATTTGCCGAAGCCCAGCATGCGGCGCATGGCATTGACCGGACCGTTCAGGTCCATCAATCGCTCATAGGCCCAGTCACCAAGCTTTGCGAGCCACGGGGCGAAGTAGATGACATTGTCAAATTTGTCGCCGTGGAGAATGAGATAGCTGAGGCCTGACGCGTTTCTGTAAACTGCCTCGCGCATCACGGCGACGTGGCCAAAGCGGTGACCAGTGAAATCGCGGAAATTCTCATCGTGATTCCCGGGAATGAAAATGACCTTTGTGCCCTTGCGGGCCTTACGGAGAATTTTCTGGATCACATCGTTGTGCAACTGGTCCCAGTACCATTTCTGGCGCAGCGACCAGCTGTCAATCATGTCGCCGACGAGATAGAGCCTTTTGCTTTCAGTTTCACGCAGGAAGCCGAGCAATGCGGCGGCCTGGGCGCGGCGGGTGCCGAGATGGACATCCGATATGAAAATCGCCCGGTAGCGGCGTATGGTTAAAACATCTGCTTTCATGAATTCCTCTGTGCGCAGATCAATTCACCCTTATTTTCCGGAATTGATGAACGTTGTGTGACAGCCGCCGGATGATCCTGTGACACCGTTGTCACAATGGATGCCTAGTGACGTCACCAGATTTGACAGTTTGGTCACGAAAGGATTCGCGATGGCATTTGATACGGTCATGGAAGTTCCGCGCAACGGCAATTTGGTCGGCCGCGCCATGCACAGGAACAGCTTTCTCAGTGTTGAGGGAGTGCTGGAACGGGTTTTCAGCTTTGCTTTCCGGGGCCTTGTCTACCCGCAGATCTGGGAAGACCCCGTTGTGGATATGGCTGCCATGGAGATCAGGCCCAACCATCACATCGTCACCATCGCCTCTGGCGGGTGCAATGTGCTGAGCTATCTCATGGCCGCGCCGGCACGCATTACAGCCGTTGACCTTAACCCTGCCCATGTAGCTTTGACGCGTCTCAAGCTCGCGGGTCTTACCTCACTTCCGGGATGGGAAGAATTTTACCGGTTTTTCGGTGAGGCAGATGATCGCCAGAACACCCGTGACTATCGGCGTTATCTCAGCCCGATAATTGATGGTGACACTCGCAAATATTGGGAGGGGCGCAGTTGGACAGGCCAGAAGCGGCTCAAACATTTCCGGAGCAATATTTACAAAAAGGGTTTGCTTGGCCGCTTTATTGGCATGGGCCATGTCATGGCAAAGTTCTATGGCCGCGATCTCACGGCGTTGCTTGAGTGCCGTTCGGTGGAGCAGCAAAGACACTTCTTCGAGACAGAAATAGCGCCATTGTTCCAGAAACCCTTGGTTAAATGGCTCACTAACCGCAGGGTTTCGCTTTACGGACTTGGCATTCCGCCGGCGCAATATGAGGCCTTGGCGGGCGGCGGGCGAATGTCCGATGTGCTGCACCAGCGGCTTGAGCGGCTGACCTGCGGATTTCCGCTCCGGGAGAATTATTTTACCTGGCAGGCTTTCGGCCGAAGCTATGCACCGGGTGCGTCTGGGCCTCTACCGCCCTATCTGAATGAAGACAATTTCGCGCAATTGCGCGCCTCCGCTAATCGCGCCACTGTCAGTCAAATCTCCCTGACCGATGCGTTGGATGCAATGCCCGCCAAAAGCGTTGACCGGTTTGTGTTGCTTGATGCGCAGGACTGGATGACGGACATTCAGCTCAACGCCCTCTGGCGCGCAATATCGCGCGCCGCTACTCCCGACGCGCGGGTGATTTTCCGGACTGCAGGAACGGAGACTATTCTTCCGGGCCGCGTGGACGGTGAGGTCCTGCGCCATTGGCACTACCTCGATGCGCGCTCGCGTGAATTTGGTGATCGCGACCGGTCCTCAATTTATGGCGGCTTTCATATTTATGAACGCGCAAATTGAAAGCTTGCCCGGCCATGGTGAAGCCATGGACCGGATGTACCGGTTTCAGCGACATTTCTATGATGCCAGCCGGCGTTACTATCTGTTGGGCCGAGACCAGCTCCTAGACCGATTGGCTCCGCCAGTTGGGGGTTCAATTCTGGAGATTGGCTGCGGCACGGGCCGCAACCTTATTGGTGCGGCACGGCGCTACAAAGACGCAAGATTGTTTGGCATTGATATCTCGCAAGAGATGCTGAAGACGGCTCTTGGCACCATGGGCCGCGTGGGACTTGAAAAACGCGTCCGCGTTGCCTGCGCCGATGCTACATCTTTCGATCCTCTGTTAAGCCTTGGCCAGCGCCAGTTTGACCGGATTTATTTTTCCTACACGCTTTCGATGGTTCCCGAGTGGCAGGCAGCCTTGCGCCATGCCTTCAGCCTGTTGTCCAGGGACGGTGAGCTTCACATCGTTGATTTCGGCCAATGTGAAGGCCTTCCGCGTGGCTTTCGCACCCTGCTGTTTCGCTGGCTTGGCCTTTTCTATGTGTCACCGCGTGCGGATTTAAGACAAGAGATCACCCGGCTCGCCAAGGCGAATGGCGCTTCAAGCCATTTCAAAGCGCCTTACCGGGGTTACGCGTGGCTCGCTAAAATCAAGCCGCAGGCTGGGCCTCAATCAATGGCCCCTTGACGCGCTTTGCAGGCTTCACCTTCTTGACATTAGGCGTTTTCGGTTTGGCACCGATCCTGACATTGCTTGCAAAGGGTAATCCTTCACCATTCGCGGTGCCTTGCACATGGATTTTTTTGCCGGCCATGTAGGCGGAGGTGACGAACGCCGCGAGTGTGGCAAAACCGGCCTGATTGGCGGTATCCAACAGGTAGGAACTGCTTCCGGTCTTGTTTACAAGTTCGAACTGGAAGTGGTTTCCCGCGCTGCTGATACTGATGCTCTCCAGGCGTCCAGTGAATTCCAACTGGTTCGTGGAACTTTTCTTCTTTTCCGGCTTCTTGTCGTCCATTCGTTTTCCCCTCTCATTTTTATTCTTGACGCGGGGAAACCTAGTAAATTGTCACACAGCTGTCATTCATATCGATTATTCCCGAAATATGGATGAATTAGAAGTCATTTCAGCACTTCGTGCCCTTGGCGAGCAAACGCGCTGGCGGGTGATGCGCCTGCTAATGAGCAGCAGTCAGGGCATGGCGGCTGGCGATATCGCTGAAGCGCTTAAGGTGCGGCAGAATACTCTGTCATCGCATATTGCGGCCCTGACGCGGTGTGGCCTGGTAGATGGACACCGGCAGGGCAGGAAAATCGTCTACTCGGCAGATTCCAGAAACGCCCGCAGGCTTGCGACCCAGGTTTTGATCACTCTCGGGGATGTTTCAGAAAGTGCCGCGCGGAAGCTTTTCAGGGCGTGAAGGCAACCGCTTCGTTATCCCGTTTCACAATGGATGCTGAATTTTTGCGCAGTTCCGAGGCTGGCGGAATTACCTGTTGAAGTGAGCCGCGCTTTCGATATCCTGCGTGTTTTTGAACCTTGGTTGCGTGTCGCGACGGGTTGAGGGGCGTGTGATGAAATCGATTCTGGAAATTTGTGATCCCGCCAAAAAAAGGGAGGTTCCTGCCGGAACGGTGCTGCTTTCTGAGGATACAACGTCTGGCCACATCTATGTCCTGGCTGAAGGAAAAATCGAGGTGGTTCGCGGCAAGACCCAGGTGGCCGTCGTCAGCGAGCCTGGTTCGGTTTTTGGTGAAATGTCGGTTCTCCTTGATACGCCTCATACGGCAACGGTCCGTGCCCTTTCGTCGGCGTCGGTCTATGCTTATACCGATGCCGCAGGTTTTATGGGGTCTGACCCCCAGATTGCCTTCGTCATCGCCCGCCTGCTCGCCCAGAGGCTGAATTCGGCAACGACCTATCTTGTTGACCTGAAGCGCCAGTATGCCGGGCAAGGCAACCACCTTGGGATGGTGAGCGATGTGCTCGCCAGTCTCATTCACCAACAGGAGGCAGAATTCACGTCGGGCTCCGACCGCCAACCGGATCCTGCGATGTAAGCCAGTCGGGCGGCGTTGGGAGCCGTCGCAACGGGCGCTCGAGTGCCTCATTGAAACGGACGGATTGAAACCCCGCAGCCGAGAGCCAAACTGCCTCGTCTTTTTCCGTATCGAAAATGATATGGGCGGGCGGTGCACCGAACTGGTACCCGACATTGAAAACCCAGGTCGTGCCGATCCGGTCAACCCATGAACCATCCTTTACGAAGGGTGACTGGTGAACGTGACCGGAGAAGACCATGTCTGGCTTGTATTGATTTATCCATTCCAGAAGGGAACTGTCGCCAAAATACCTGCTGCCAGTCCAGCTTGTGGGAGACTTGTCAGATGGCGCGTGATGCACCCAGAACCAGCGCCCGGTGCGCTTCAAAGCATCAGCTGCCAATTGTTAGTTGATTTCGTTAGCAGCATTTGTTGGGTACCCCTTTGCTTAATCTGCGAACCACCATCCAGGATATTATCCTAAGGACAGCTCGATGATAGGGTTCATTTATGCTGATTGCAATATTCCAATCATGTTCCAATCATGTTTTTAAGAAGGCGGATAGCAGAACAGTTTGAGTTTTCGCACTCGCAATAATTCAAACCTGCTATTCACTTGACCATCCCATTAGAAACACTTAGAGCGGATTTCGCTCGTATTGAATCGGAAGGGTTCCCAACGGCTTGTCAATGAGGGAATCTGGCGGCCTTGATTCGCAATCAGGAGCCGAACATGCCGAAGCCCTATTCCATCGACCTTCGCAGCCGGGTGATCGCAGA
>CAZAMS010000097.1:0-6596 GCA_964486305.1 uncultured Aestuariivirga sp. | reverse complement strand
CACGAAAGCGCCAAGCGACTCAAGCGACTCGATGACTTTCCGGACGGACACTTACAATTTTGGAGAATATCCGTTTATGGCGGAATCACCGTACGGTGTCAAGGACTATTTTCCTGTCAAATCGGCAAGGGATTGCGCTCGGTGAATCCGGTCTGGTGCCAATAAGGATAGGTTTTGGTTGTGGCGCTGGCGGCATCGAGCTTGGCGATTTGTGCCGCCGTCAATTTCCAGCCCACGCTGTCGAGGTTCTGTTTGAGCTGTTCCTCGTTGCGGGCACCTACAATCACATTGGCAACCGTCGGGCGCTGGAGCAGCCAGTTGATGGCGATCTGTGGCGCGTTCTTCCCCGTTTCCTTGGCCACCTCGTCAATGGCATCCATCACGCGGTAAAGATAATCTTCAGGCACAGGCGGGCCATCATCGGCAGTCACATGCAGGCGGCTTTCCTTTGGCAGTCCGGTGCCACGGCGGATTTTCCCTGTAAGCCTGCCCCAGCCCAACGGACTCCAGACCACGGCGCTCACGCCCTGATCAAGGCCCAGCGGCATCAGCTCCCATTCATAGGAACGGCCCACCAGCGAGTAATAGGCCTCGTGCGCCACATGGCGCGCAAGGCCATATTTTTCCGAGGTAGCCAGCGCCTTCATCAGATGCCAGCCGGAGAAATTCGAGCAGCCGATGTAACGGATTTTTCCGGCGCGCACAAAATCATCGAGGCAGCCCAGCACCTCTTCCTGCGGGGTCATCGCGTCAAAGCCATGGAGTTGGAACAGGTCGATATAATCGGTCCCTAAGCGTTTCAGTGCGCCCTCTACGGCCTCCGTTAAATGGGCGCGCGATGAGCCCACATCATTTGGCCTGTCGCTGAAGCGGAAGGTTGCCTTGGTTGAAATGATCACCTTGTTGCGGCGGCCCCTGATGGCAGCGCCCAAAACTTCTTCGGCCAATCCGTTGGAATAAACGTCGGCGCTGTCAAACATGGAAATGCCGGCATCCAGGCACATGTCAACGAGGCGCGTCGCGCCCTTGGCATCGGTTGAACCCCAGGCCTTGAAGAAATCTGTGCCACCGCCGAAGGTTGCAGTGCCAAGGTCAGGACCGGAACGGTAAAGCCTGATCTGCCGAGTTGCCGATATTCCATTTCTTCCCCCTAAAAATCTGTAGGCTCACCGCCCTCTGCTGTGCGCCTGACAACAAATGCATCAATTTCCTCTAGGCGGGAAGGCTCCAAATAGGGTGGCTGGTATTCCTCCAGCGCCTGTTTCCACAGGGCATTGGCCTTCTGATGGGCCTGCGGCGAACCCGCAGCTTCCCAGGCGGGGAAGTTCCGCCAATCGGAAATGAGCGGGGCGTAAAAGGCGTTGGAATATCTTTCAAGTGTGTGTTGCGCGCCGAAGAAATGTCCGCCCGGCCCCACTTCTTTCATCGCTTCAAAACCCATCGTCGCGCTGGTCACTTCCATCGGCTTCAAAAATTCCATGACCATCTGCAGGAGATCGACATCGAGTGCGAATTTCTCGTAAGAGGCGACGAGGCCGCCTTCGAGCCAGCCCGCCGCATGCTGGATCAAGTTGCCGCCGCCCATGATGGCGCCCCAGAGGGAGAACACGGTTTCATAGGCCGATTGCGCGTCAACGCTGTTGGCCGCATTGGTGCTGCTGGTGCGGTAGGGCAGCTTGTAGCGTCTGGCCAATTGGCCGCCCACGATGCAGGCCTTCATGTATTCCGGCGTGCCAAAGGCGGGAGCGCCCGATTTCATGTCCACGTTCGAGGTGAAGCCGCCATAGACGAAAGGGGCGCCGGGGTTTGTGAGCTGCGACAGCGAAAGACCCGCCAGCGCTTCGGCATTCTGTTGAACGAGAGCACCAGCCAATGTGATTGGGGCCATGGCACCGGCCAGGGTAAAGGGTGTGACCACACAAATCTGGTTGAGGCGCGCCATTTCAATAATGCCCATGGCCATTGGGCTGTCGAGCTTAAGGGGCGAATTGGTGTTGATCACCGTGTAGGTGGAAGGCTCCAGCAGGAGCCGGTCATGGGAAATGCCGCGCGCCATGCGCACGATCTCAATCGAGTCTAGAAGCCGGTGACGGCCCGTTGATGAGGCAAAGGGCACCTTGTCGGTGAATACCATCTTGTTGCGGGTGAGTTGGAGGTGGCGGATGGAGGCGTGCACATCCAGCGCATCAACGGAAACACCGCCCGCCGTGTGAACGCAATTGAAGAACTGCGCCAGCTTCATGAAGTTCGAAGAGTCTTCCAGCTTGCCGGGCCTGCGGCCGCGGTCGAGATCGGAGCAATTCGGTGGTCCGCCCACGGGGGCAAAGGCAATCCATTTGCCGCCGACCCGGATGCTGTGTTCCGGATTTCTCGCGTGGAAAGTGAATTCCGATGGCGGGGTTTTCAGCGCCTCCTCAACAATGTCACGGCCGATGCGCACGCGGTCACCCATTACGATGGCACCGGCATCGGCCAAAATCTCGCGCGCCTCGGCATAGATCATGTCCATGCCGATTTCTTCGAGCACGCGGAGCGATTCATTGTGAATGGCCTCGAGGTGATCGCCGGACAGTATGCGTGAGGGTTCAAGGGTGAGCTGCGGCTGCTTCCAGGGCAACTGGTTTATGGCACGGGGGCCCGATTCAACTTTTCGTCCCCGGCGTTGCGTATTCATTCGGCAAAGGCCTTCGCAATTTCGGCAGCCACGAGGGCGTTGTGCTTTACCAGCGCGATATTGGCGTTGAGCGAACGGCCATCCGTTACCGTTGCGAGTCGAGCCAAGAGGAAGGGTGTCACGTCCTTGCCGGTAATGCCGAGTTGTGCTGCTTCGGCCACGGCCTGCTCAATCACGGGTGCAATTTCCGAGGCGATGATCTCCCGCGATTGAGGAATAGGGTTGGCGACCACAATGCCGCCTTTCAGTCCCATGCTCCATTTTGCCTTCATGAGGCTTGCCACCTCCTCCGGCGTGTCACAGCGCATGGGCACGGGATAGCCGGAGCTCCGCGAATAAAAAGCCGGGAAATCATCGGTGCCATAGCCCACCACCGGAACGCCGAGGGTTTCGAGGGTTTCGAGGGTGAGCGCCAAATCCAGAATGGCTTTAGCCCCGGCGGTCACCACAGCCACGTTGCTTTCGGCAAATTCCATCATGTCAGCGGAAATATCAAAACTGCGCTCGGCTCCGCGATGCACGCCACCAATGCCACCCGTTGCGAACACATGGATACCGGCCATGGCGGCAATCCGCATGGTGGAAGCAACTGTCGTTGCGCCATCCATTTTCTGGGCGACGACAAAAGGCAGATCTCGGGTTGAAACCTTCGTGATCTCGGGGCCATCAACGGCGAATTTTTTCAATTCACTTGTGGTGAGACCCACCTTCAATGCACCACCAATAATCGCGATGGTGGCGGGAATAGCGCCCGCCTCGCTGATAATGGCTTCCACCTCCTGGGCCATTTCAAAATTGGCAGGGTATGGCATGCCATGGGCAATTATGGTGGACTCCAAAGCCACGACGGGATTGCCGCTTGCAAGGGCAGTTGAAACTTCATTTGAAATGGAAAGGTGCTTATTCATTTCTTGCATTGACACTGTTCTGAAGAGCCGTTTCGGTGAGACCAGTTGCGGTCGATGAAGTAGAGCCTAGGACCAGGCTTGCTGCGGCCTGGCCAAATTGGGCAGATTTGGCAATATCATAACCTTTCGTCAGGCCATAGACCAAACCTGCAACAGCCGCATCCCCTGCCCCCGTCACATCGCTCACCTGCGCATGGCTGGCACAGTGAATTTTCTTCATGCCTTTTCCGGAAGAGAGGAGCGCCCCTTCAGATCCCAGATGGACAACAAGGTTTTGCAGGCCGCGTTCATGCAATTCCTGGCAAGCATGGTCCATATCGTCCGTGTCGGTCATGGCCTCAAGCTGGTCCCGGTTGGGGGTGGCCATTAAAACCTCGTGCTTTTCGAGGAGCGTTCTGAGCTTTTGGGACTTGGCCACCGAAACCGGCTCGACAATAAGCTTCTCGCCGAAATGGAGCGCAAGATAATCAAGCAAGTCTGGCCTTACATTGCAATCAACCACAATGAGCTTGGCGGCGTGAAGTGCCGCATGGTGAGGCTTCACATTCTCCGGTTTCAGGTTTTCCAGAATGCGCATGTCATTGACGGCGGAGACGAGTTCACCCTTCTCATCAAGCACTGCCACATAGGAGCCAGTCGCTGTATCACCGCGCAAGCACAGGCTGAGATCAACTCCTGCGGCGCTTGTTGCGGCGATTGCAAATTCACCAGGCGGGTCATTGCCAATTGCGGAAATCAGCGCGACGCTCACGCCGAGGCTGCCAAGATTGTGGGCGATATTGCGGGCAACGCCGCCGGGCGTGAAGGTCACGTTCCCTGGATTGGATGTTGCCGCAATATAGGAGGCTGTGGTTTTTGCCTTGATATCAATGTTCGTGCCGCCAATGACAATGATATCAAACACGTCCGCCCTCAGAAATCCGTAGGCGCTCCACCCTCGCGTTTGCGCCGCTCCACGAAAGCATCTAGCTCTTCGCGCCGCGCCTGATCAAGAGTCGGCTCCACATATTCTTCCAAAGCCTGCTTATAAACCGCATTGGCCTTCTGCCATGCTTCGGGTTTTCCGGCCGCCTGCCACTGCTGGTTGTTGCGCCAGTCGGAAATGATCGGGGCATAGAAAGCGTTGGAATAGCGCGCCAGGGTATGCTGGGCGCCAAAGAAATGGCCGCCGGGGCCAACTTCGCGGATGGCTTCAACGCCTAGGGCATCTTCCGTGGTTTCAAGAGGTGTCATGAATTCCATCACCATCTGGATGAGATCGCAATCCAGCGCAAACTTCTCAAAGCTCGCCACCAGACCGCCTTCCAGCCAGCCCGCGCCGTGCATGATGAAATTACCGCCACCCATGGTCACACCCCAGAGCGAGAACACGCTTTCGTAAGCGGCTTGCGCGTCAACTGCATTGGCAGCACAGGTGTTGGACGTGCGATAGGGTACGTTATAACGCCTGGCCATTTGCCCACCGACGATGCAGGCCTTCATGTATTCCGGCGTGCCGAAAGCGGGCGCTCCGGATTTCATGTCCACGTTTGAGGTGAAGCCGCCATAAATCACAGGCGAACCTTTGCGCACGATCTGGGTAAAGGCCATGCCGGCAAGAGCTTCGGCATTTTGCTCGACGACGGCGCCAGCAACGGTCACAGGCGCCATGGCGCCGGCGAGGGTGAAGGGCGTGATGCAGACAATCTGATTGCGCGCCGACATTTCGATAATGCCGCGCAGCATGGGGGTGTCCAGCTTCAGTGGCGAGTTTGTATTGACGATAGTGAAAAGTGATGGCTCGCGCTCCATCTGCTCTGTCGATACGCCACGACCAATCCTCGCAATCTCAATGCCATCGAGAATACGTTCGCTTCCCAGCGAATAGGCATGAAAGGGCTTATCGGTCATCACAACCATATCGCGCAGCGCTTCGAGGTGGCGCACGGAGGCGTGAATATCAACGGGTTCCACTGGATAGCCTGCGATGAAGCCGATGCAATTGAAATACTGGGCGAGTTTCAGGAACTTGCGGTAGTCCGCGTGGTTACCGGTGCGGCGCCCACCTTCCATGTCGGCGCAATTGGGCGGGCTGCCCACGGTGCCGAACAGCATGTTCGGTCCGCCGATTACAGTTGTGTTCTCCGGGTTGCGGGCATGGAAGGTGAACTGCGAGGGCGCTGATTTCATCAGCTCTTCAATCATCGCGGGATCAAAGCGCACGCGCTCATCGGAGATATCAGCACCCGCCTTCTTCAACAGGTCACGCGCTTCCGGCAAATTAAAGTCCATGCCGATTTCAGATAATACCTTCAGTGAGGCCCGGTGAATGGATTCAACCTCATCAGCCGAGATAATCGCCATCGGCGGAAAAGCGCGCGCAGCTTTCCGGCGCGACAGTTGTGGAATAGCCCCCTTCACACCCGCGCCAGCGCCACGGCGGTTTGCTGCATCGCGCCTGCCGCGGCGTGATGTTTCCGGGCTCAATGGTTCGTTGACGGCCTCACTCACTTTGCTTTTCCTTTTTCGCGATAGGCTTCAAGGGTTGGATCGGCAGCGATCTGCTTCACCAGCCACTCCTCAAAGCGTTTGATCTTGGGTTTCATGCGGTGTTCGCCATTGCAGGCGAACTGCCACAGGTGGCGATGGGGAACGAGCTGTGGAAAGGGCTGCACCAGGCGGCCGGTCTTGAGTTCCTCGGTTGCAAAGGGGCCAACGGTCATGGCAACGCCCCTTCCCTCGACGGCTGCTTCCTGGGCCAGAATATGGCTATCGAAAGCCAGGCGGTCAGAAAGTTTCACTCCCTTCACGCCAAAGGCTTCAAACCAGATGTGCCAGTCTTCCTCCGCCGTATAAACATAGAGCAGTTTATGCTTTTTCAAATCCTGCGGAGTCTTGATGGCATTGGGACCTTTAAGCAATTCAGGGGTGCATACGGGGGCCAGCAGCGAGCGGAACAACGGGCGGTAATAGTGATGGGGTGACTTGTTGCGGGCGAGAATGAAGCCGGCGTCAACGTTCTTTTCGTCCAAATC
>CAZAMS010000096.1:0-11059 GCA_964486305.1 uncultured Aestuariivirga sp. | reverse complement strand
TCCGCTTGGGTGACTTCACCCAAGCGAAAAGAATTCGCGCCACCCGATTAACTGAGCATGTTGTTGCCGGCAAAGTCATACAACTTTGCCGCAACATGCCCTAAGCCCCGTCAGTGGGAGGGCTTCTAGCTCAGCCGACCGTGCCTGTCAAACCGGCAAATCCACGAATTGGTGCCTCAGGAAACCCATGGCGCCATAGGCCGCAAGCGATTCCGAAGCGCTGCTCCTGGCCGAGGTCAAAAGCACCGTATCCCGCTCTGGTACACTAGCCTGGGGCCCAGCCAGTTTCAGGTCCGCCAAAACATCCCCCACCCGCCGCGCAATGGCCGGTGCCGGATCAAGGTAGCTCACCTCCCAAGGTGCCACCTGCTTCATCTCGTCAATCAGTAAGGGATAATGGGTGCAACCCAACACCACTACATCGGTTTGCTTGCCATCCCGCTTGCGAAACACCGGGGCGATCTCTTCGCGTAGCTCATCCAGATTGGGCGCGTGGCCCTTGAGCTTTTGCTCAGCGATTTCAGCAAGGCGCTTAGCTCCGTGCAGGATCACCTTGCAATGAAAGGCATAGGTATGAATAAGCGTATGGGTATATTCGCGGCCCACGGTGCCGGGCGTGGCCAGCACGCCGATAATATTGGACTTGGTTTGCGCTGCTGCGGGCTTGATGGCGGGAACCGTGCCCACAAAAGGAATTTTGAATTTTTCCCTGAGTGCTACCATGGCAAGTGTTGAAGCCGTATTGCAGGCAATCACCACAATGTCTGGCTTGGATTCTTCAATCAGCGCCCCCACCACATGAACAATGCGAGCGACAAGCGCTTCTTCCGTCCAAGCCCCATAGGGAAAGCCCGCGTTGTCCGCCGAATAAATCAAATGCGCGTCTGGCAATTGCGCCCGCACACAGGAAGCAACCGTCAATCCGCCCATGCCGGAATCAAACAGCAGAATGCGGGGAGCAGTCATTCCTTTATTTCCCTGCGCTTCAAGTGCGCACGCGTAAGAGACGAAATCATCCCTCGTAGGGAACGCACCTCCTGTTCGGTCAGTTCGGCCCGCCCATAGAGATTGCGAATATTGCGCAGCATGGTCGGTTTCTTTTTGTCCGTCTTGAAAAACCCGGCTTCATCCAGTTCCCGTTCCAAATGATCAAAGAATCCGTAAAGTTCTTTCTTGGTGGCAAGACGTGTATCCGGTGTTTGCAGACCGGGCCCATCAAGGGCTGCAAGTTCCGGCGTCTCCTGCCCCAAGCTCACGGCGTGAGTCTTGAACCATTCATAACCCATCAACAAAACCGCCTGCGCGATATTGATCGATGCAAAGGCGGGATTCACCGGCGCCGTGACAATGATATCGGCAAGCGACACTTCGTTGTTGCTGAGTCCCCAGCGCTCGCGCCCAAAAAGCAGGGCAATTTTTTCACCTCGCGCCACTCGCGCCCGCATATCATCGCCAGCCTGTTCCGGGGTAATCACTTCCTTGATCATGTCGCGGGGCCGCGCCGTGGTGGCATAAACATAATTCATATCGATAAGCGCTGAAGACAAATCTTCGAAGACCTTGGCACCTTCCACAATCCAGTGGGCACCCGATGATGCCGTCAATGCCTTCTCATTGGGCCAGCCGTCGCGGGGCGCCACGAGCCTGAGCTCATGCAAGCCAAAATTCGCCATGGCCCGCGCCGCCGTGCCGATATTTTCGCCAAGCTGCGGATGCGCCAGCACCACCAGGGGTGCCGGGCCCAAAACCTGATTCTGCGTTTTATCGGTGCCAGCCATTTGGCAAGGCAATAGCGGAGGCGTGGCCACTCCGAAAGAGCCTATTATTTGGGACCCCCCTCCCTTTGTCATTGCCGGGTTTATCCCGGCAACCCATCGTTCAACCATTGAGCTGCGGGTAGATATCCTGCCAGTGTGGATTATCCCGCTCAATTAAGCTGATTTTCCACTGGCGCGGCCATTTCTTCATCGTCTTCTCGCGTTGAATGGCCAAATTGATGTCACCAAAATTCTCATACCATACAAGTGTCTGAACCTTGTACTTTTGCGTGAAACCTTTGACATCGCCCGCTTTGTGTTGCGCAATTCGGGAAATTAAATCTCCAGTGATACCAATGTAGAGCGTGCCATTGAGCTTACTTGCAAGAATATAGACTGCGTAAACGCGTTCCTCGTTGGGTAGGCGATAGGCCATTTTTCTATATTGTCATTGCCGGGTTTATCCCGGCAACCCATTTTTCCTCATGCTCGGGCTTCGAGCGTATTGAACCGTGGGTCGGCGGAATGAATCCGGCGATGACAGACGTGGAGGACGATACAACGCTAGCTTTTCCCGCTCAGCGTCCGGGCCGTTCGCAATTCCGGGAACCAGCGCGACCAAAGGAAAGCCACCGCCATGGTGCCCGCCCCGCCGATGGCCACCGCCGCCACCGCTCCAATCCAGGCCGCCACAACCCCGGCGCGGAATTCGCCCAGTTCATTGGAGGCCCCGATGAACACCCGGTTGACCGCGTTAACCCGGCCCCGCACCGCGTCCGGGGTCCACAATTGCATCAAGGTTTCGCGCACATAGACGCTCACCATGTCACAGGCCCCCGTGAGCGCAAGGGCAACAATCGAAAGCGGAACCGACTTTGAAAGCCCGAACACGATGGTGCAGAAGCCAAACCCCGCCACGAACAGAAACAGGATGACGCCGGCATTGTCCTTGATCGGAAATTTGGAAAGCCAGATGGCCATGATGATCGCCCCGATTCCGGGCCCAGCGCGCAACAGGCCAAGCCCCCAGGGGCCCACCTCAAGAATGTCGCGCGCATAGATTGGCAGCAGCGCCACCGCCCCACCAAGCAATACAGCAAACAGATCCAGCGAGATTGCACCCAGCACGATTTTCTCTGACTTTATGAACTTGAAGCCCGCCAGAAGGGTGGCAAAATTCGTCTCCTGCGCATGATTGTCTTGGGGCACGCGGCCGACCAAAACCACACAGCAGATTGCCAGAACCATCAGGCACACGGCAACACCGTAAGCAACCGCACCTGAAATCCCGTAGAGCAAGCCACCTGCAACGGGGCCGGTGATGGTAGTGATCTGCCAGGCCATGGAATTGAGCGAAATGCCATGAGCCAGTGCCACCTTGGGCAAAAGATTGGGTGCCAATGCATCGGCGGCCGGATTCATGAAGGCGCGCGCCGTGCCGAAACCCACCAGGATCACAAAGATTGGCCACACATGCCTGAAGTCGGAAAGTGTGAAAACCAGCAGGCCAAAAGCACAGGCAACTTCAACAAGCAGGCATAGAGCTATTATCAAACGGCGATTGAACTTGTCGGCAATGAGCCCTGTCACCAGCACCAGCAGCAAGGCCGGCAGGAATTGCGCCAGGCCCACAAAACCAAGGTCAAGCGGATTGCGTGTAAGGTCATAAACCTGCCAACCCACAGCCACCGACATGATTTGCACGGCAAAGCCAGCGGAGCCGAGTGCTGCAAGATAAAATACATAAGGTCTGTGGTGAAGGGCATTGGACGACGCCAATACCGGAGGGTCGAAAGCAGTCATGGGCAACGGGTGCCACAACCGGACTGGCAAGTCAAAATGGGGATTTAGCCGCGCTCTTCATCGGCTCCCAAAAACACCGCCCGGACAAGATCACGGTAAAGCATCACCTGCTTCGGCAGAAGCCGCTTGTCCTTCAGAACCCGCGACAGAATGATGCCGCCATCGACAAGCGCAGACATCATGTCGGCAAGTGCATCAAAATCCACCAGGATCTTTGGCGGATAGCGTTGCCCAATCAGTTCGAAGCGTTCGCGGAACCGCCTGCGCCAGGCAAGAAGTGCCGTTGCATTCAATTCCACCACATCGCGGTTGAACAACTGCTCCTGATAGCAGATCGCCGCCACGATGCAGCCGGGATGGGCTTTCGGAAGGTCCCCCATCATCTCGGCAAACATCTTCAACCCAACGAGAAATCCGTGTAGGGGATCCTCGTGCAGTTCATCGGCCCGCCGGAAAAGGTCGTCAAGCAAACCGAGGTCGTGTTCGATGTAACGTTGCAGGAGGGCCTTGGCGAGGTCGCTCTTGTCAGGGAAGTGATAAAAGAATCCACTCTTGGTGATCCCCACCGCGGTGACGATCTCTTCGATGGACGTGGCGGCAAATCCCTTGGCGAGAACGGCCTCTTCGGCCACCTCAAGAATGCGCTCGCGCTTGCTGCCGCTACGATTCAAAACTGTTGTCGTCATTCACTGTACCGTAAGTGCAGTTGCAACTCAGCCCGGCTCGTCTCCTGCCCGCGAAAGAGCCATTCGACATCATCTAACAGCATGATCTATATAGCAGTTTTACCTTCGTGAGAAGCCTTGACCATAAGCTTTGTAGATTTCAGCGAAGGCTTCGATCATTTTGCCGCCACCCGACGTGCATGGCGCTTCGAAATTAGCAACAATGGAGATTATTATGACAAAATACCGGCAGAGCTTGCCGCAGTTAAGCAATCGCCTGTTCCTGACCGATGCTGGCATCGAAACAACCATCATCTATCACGACGGCATTGACCTGCCCTATTTCGCAGTATTCGATCTCTTGAAAACCGAAAAAGGCATCCAAGTATTGCGCGAATACTACAGCCGCCATGCCGCAATCGCGCGCGCCAATGGCATGGGGTTTATCCTTGAATCACCCACTTGGCGGGCCAACGCCGACTGGGGTGCAAAGCTTGGCTACTCTCCATCAGCACTTGTTGACATCAATCGCAAATCCATCGCTTTCCTCGAAACGATCCGCGAGGAATTCGAAACAGCTCAGAGCCCGATGCCAATCAGTGGCTGTATTGGTCCGCGCGGTGACGGCTATGATCCCGGCCGCATCATGAGCGAAGACGAAGCTGAGAACTACCACAGCGGCCAGGCCCAGGTCTTTGCGGCAACGGCAGCCGACATGGTGACTGCCATCACAATGACCAACATCAATGAGGCAGCCGGTGTGGCACGCGCAGCGAAGGCAGCAGGGATGCCCGTGGCAATTTCCTTTACCGTGGAAACCGACGGGAACCTGCCCTCAGGCGAGTTGCTCCGCGAAGCCATCGAAACGGTCGATGGCAAGACCGGAAGCGCACCCGCCTACTACATGGTCAACTGCGCTCATCCAACGCATTTCGAAACCACGCTCGTCAAGGCGGACTGGACCAACCGCATTCGCGGCATTCGCTGCAATGCCTCCAGGTGCAGCCATGCCGAACTTGACAAGGCAACTGAACTTGATGCTGGAAACCCCGTGGAACTTGGCCAGCAATACCGCGCCATCCGTGACCGCCACAGCCACATCAATGTGCTTGGTGGCTGCTGTGGCACCGATCATCGGCATGTGGAGCAAATCGCCCTCGCCTGCTGCAAGGCAGCATAATGCAACACTTCAGGGGGCCATTTGGCCCCCTTCTTCCAGTTTGCCCCCTCACTCGGCGCCTGCTATAGCACCGCAAAATTCCAGTGCAAAATTGAGGGGCTCCCATAATGACCAAGATAAAAGTCGCCAATCCTGTCGTTGAACTCGACGGCGATGAGATGACCCGCATCATCTGGGATCTGATCAAGAAAAAGCTGATTCATCCTTATCTTGATGTTGATTTGCACTATTATGATCTCTCGGTCGAAAACCGCGATGCGACCAATGATCAGGTAACCATCGACGCGGCCAATGCCATCAAGAAGCATTGCGTCGGCGTGAAATGCGCCACCATCACCCCCGATGAAGCCCGGGTGAAGGAATTCAATCTCAAGCAAATGTGGAAATCGCCCAATGGCACTATCCGCAATATCCTGGGCGGAGTTATTTTCCGCGAACCGATCATCTGCAAGAACGTGCCCCGCCTTGTGCCCGGCTGGACTAAGCCCATCATCATTGGCCGTCATGCTTTTGGCGACCAGTATCGCGCCACCGATTTTACCTTCCCCGGCAAGGGCACGCTTACCATCAAGTTCGTGGGCGATGATGGCAACGTGATTGAAAAGGAAGTATTCAAGGCCCCCGCCGAAGGTGTGGCCATGGCCATGTATAACCTGGACGACAGCATCAAGGAATTTGCCCGCGCCAGCTTGAACTACGGCCTGAACCGAAATTACCCGGTCTATCTCTCAACCAAGAACACCATTCTTAAAGCCTATGACGGGCGCTTCAAGGACATTTTCCAGACTATTTTTGAGTCTGAGTTCAAGGCCGAGTACGACAAGCGCGGGCTCACCTATGAGCACCGCCTGATTGATGACATGGTGGCCTCCGCCATGAAGTGGACCGGTGGATACATTTGGGCCTGCAAGAACTATGACGGCGATGTGCAGTCCGATCTCGTGGCCCAGGGTTACGGCTCACTCGGCCTCATGACATCCGTATTGATGACACCCGACGGCAAGACCGTCGAAGCCGAAGCAGCCCACGGAACCGTGACGCGTCATTACCGCCTGCACCAACGGGGCAAGCAGACCTCTACCAATTCCGCCGCTTCAATCTTCGCCTGGACCGGCGGCCTTAAGCACCGCGCCAAGCTTGACGGCAATGCCGCGTTGGCAAAATTTACCAGCACATTAGAGGCGGTGACCATTGCCACCATCGAAGAAGGCAGCATGACGAAGGACCTCGCAGTCCTCGTGGGGCCGGATCAAAGCTGGCTCTCCACTTTGGGCTTCATCGATGCTATCGACAAGAACCTTCAAAAGGCCGCAGCCTGAAAGCTAGTGGATCGAATCTAACATTTGGTGCCCTCGCCTGACGGCGGCGATGATTTTATCGGGATCGGCCTTCCAGATGAAGGGCTTTGGTTTTTCATTGTGCTCTTCGAGGAAGCGGTTGATTGCGGCCTGCAGATCGACAACGGAGCGGAACACGCTGCGTTTCAACCGCCGCTTGACGAGGATGGCGAAGAAGCCTTCGATGGCGTTGAGCCATGATGCCGAGGTGGGGGTGAAGTGGAACGTCCAGCGCGGATGGCGGGTAAGCCATTGGCGGACCTTGGGATGCTTGTGGGTGGCATAATTGTCGACGATGGCATGGACTGCTTTTCCGTTCGGCACTTGCCGCTCGATGGCGTTGAGAAAGCGGATGAACTCCTGGTGGCGATGGCGCTGCATGTTGCGGCCGATCACGGTTCCGTCGAGGACGTCGAGCGCGGCAAACAGCGTCGTCGTGCCATTGCGCTTGTAATCATGTGTCATGGTTCCAGCCCGTCCCTTCTTCATCGGCAAGCCCGGCTGGGTCCGGTCGAGCGCCTGAATCTGGCTTTTCTCGTCGAGCGAGAGAACGATGGCACGGGCGGGCGGATCGACGTAAAGGCCGACGATGGCGCGCAATTTTTCGACGAACCGCGGATCGTTCGAAAGTTTGAACAGCCGCACCCGATGCGGCTGAAGCCCGTGCGCACGCCAGATGCGGTGCACCGAACTGACGGAGACGCCGGAGGTTTCCGCCATCAGCGCGCCGGTCCAGTGGGTTGTCTCGCCTGGCGGGGCGTCGAGCGTCAAGGCGACGATCCGCGCCGCCACTTCAGCGCCCAGCGGCTTGATGCGTGAAGGCCGCGTCTTGTCGCGCAGCAAGCTTGCAAAACCCTCCTTTGCGGAGCGCTCCTGCCAGCGCCAAACGCAGGTCTTCGATTTGTTCGTCCGGCGCATGATCTCGGTCGTGCCGGCGCCATCGGCGGTGAGCAAAACGATTTCAGCCCGCCAGACGTGCTTCTGGGGAGCATTGCGGTCCTTGACCAGAGCCCGAAGACACCGGCGATCGGCGGACGAAACCGTAAAGGATATTCCTGTGCGCATGCGTCAGACTCGCACACCGCGAGCCCAACGGGAAACCTAATCCGGATTCAAATGTCAGATTTAATCCACTAGCGTCCCCACCGCGTTAGCCACGCTCAGCAGCGTCTTAAGGCCGTATTTAAAAAAATAGAACCGGATACGGTTACGAAAGATCGCGCGAATGGTGCGAAATTCTTTGCCAGTCGTTTTGGACTTGCTCGCGGCCTGGGTGACCGTTTCGTCGCCGAGGCGGCGCACGAGTCCGACCTAGCGTTCGACAAGCGTATTGAGGTCGGCCTGCATATAGCGCGCGAGCAAAACCTGCGGGACCAGGAAAACGGCGCTGACGAGCGCAATCACTGGCTGAATATACAGCATGTAACCCGCGACCAAGATCAGGAGCGTCAAATTGACCACAAACTCCGATATGCTTGTTTCGACGAAGCCGCCGACGTTGTCGATTTCCCTGCCGATGACGTTGACCGTCTGTCCGCTCGTCGCCTCATCCTGCGAAGGCCGCTCGGATGCCACAATCGCCAACTGGTCGCGCGCCGTTTTCACGGCGCTCTCGCCAACCCACCCCTGATAAATGAGAAGTGCGTATTTCAGTGCCCCTTGAATGAAGACGATCGCGAGATAGAGAACGCCAAGAAGAAGTAGCGCCTTGACGTCCCCGGCCGCTATCGCGTCATCCACAATCCGTCTCTGAAGATCGATGGGCGCGAAGTTGAGCAGGGCCACCGCAATCGCGAGCAAGCCGACATAAAACTGGTGCACGCCGCTGGCGCGCCACACAAACCCAGCTAGCGTTTCGTTGGACTGAACGACCTCGGTTGACGCGGCCTTGAAAGGTCTGATCCTTCGTAGAAGTGTGGCAAACATACTATACAGTCAAAAGACTTTTCAGAAGCCTGTCAATGATACCGGAGCGTCCGCGATCCCGTGCCTCCACCTTCGCCAAATGGCAGTTTATCGGCGTGTTCTACGATGAGGTTTTGTCACGGTAATGTTGGTGGTCAATCAATCTGGAAATGCCGCCGTTCCCAGCCTGTTCAATGTGCAAGTAAACGGATCAAACGGTTGGCGCTTTGTAGCAGGTCGGCAAGGGCGCGGTTGCACTGCAGACATGGCGCTGGCATTGCCAGACTTCTGCTTTTGACCGAGGCTGTGTGAAAACGTTATTCAAATCGAAATTTGGGGCAAATCTACCTGATTTCAGAAAATTGCAATTCGCTAAAGCATTGATTTCATTGAAGCTGGACCCATAATGGACATCGTGGCTTTGAAGCTGGCCGCCTCAATCGTACCAAGACCACTTCCTCTCGACGGAAAGCCGCCGATACAATAACTTGCAACCGCGTTTTGTGCAAAAAGTCAGCGCGGCTATATTTGGGGAGCGGTTTCATGAAGAACTCAGTGTGGTTGGCCGTTTGCGCATGGGCATTTGTGCTGGCCTGGGGCACACCAGGGGCCGTCGCGGCCGACAACGAAAAGGTTGCCGCCGAACTCCGGGCAATCATCGACAACGGCGAGCCCGCGATCGGCAACGAAGACAACGATGAGCGGATCGTCGAGGTCTACGTCTTCTATGCGGCCGACCGCGACTTCAAGCCGCTCTGGGTGCGCGATAGCGGCCCCAAGGCAAAATCGCGCGAGGTGCTGGCGGTGTTTAAGGCCGCAGGCGAAATGGGCCTTAATCCGGGCAATTACCGTGTCGCCGAAATCGAGAACCGCTTGCATGCCGGCACCCCCCGCGAGCTGGCAGAACTCGAACTGCTTCTCAGCCGCGCCTTCATCGATTTCGGCCGCGACATCAACCGGGGCAGGATCCTTCCGAGCAGCGCCACTTCTGAAAACGCAATTGTGGCGAGGGAGATCGGGGCTCTGACACTGATCGACGGGGCCGAAGCGGCCGACAGCATCGCTGCTTTTGTCGAGACGATCGAACCAACCACGCGCGAATATCGCCGGCTCAAATCCGCTTTGGCATCCTATCGGAAAATGGCCGCCGGTGGCGGCTGGCCGATAGTGCCCAACGGACCGGCGCTCAAACCCGGCAATCAGGACGCGCGTGTTCCGGCGCTCCGCACCAGGCTTCAGGTGAGCGGCGATCTCGACGCCTCTGCCGCGGCGGGTGGCGATGCATATGATCCCGCCCTCGAAGCCGCGGTGAGGAAGTTCCAGACCCGCCACGGCCTCATCGCGGATGGCATCGTTGCCCAGACGACGCTCGAATCGCTCAACGTGCCTGTGGCCGGCCGCATCCGGCAGATCGAACTTAATCTCGAGCGCCGGCGATGGATGGATGATGATCTGGGCAGCGACTATACTTTGGTGAACGTCGCCGATCAGGAATTGAAGGTGGTACGGAATGGCCAGCCCGTCCATACCGCGCGTGTTGTCGTCGGCAAGCCGTACAGCCGCACGCCGGTCTTTTCCGAGACAATGAAATACATCGTGCTCAATCCCTATTGGAATGTGCCGCCCTCGATTGCCAACAAGGAGTACCTGCCAAAGCTCAAGGAGGACCCGGCCTACCTGATGCGCCAGTCGATAAGGATTTTTTCAGGCAGCGGCGATGCGGCGGGCGAGATAGACCCCTACAGCGTCGACTGGCCGTCGCTTGATCGCATGCCCTATTCGCTGCGCCAGGATTCAGGAGGCAAGAATGCCTTGGGCCAGGTCAAGTTCATGTTTCCCAACCGCTTCAATGTGTATCTGCACGACACCCCGTCCAAGAGCCTGTTCGCCAAGGACCTCCGCATCTTCAGCCATGGCTGCATGCGCGTCGAGAACCCGCTTGACCTCGCCGCCTTGCTGCTGGCGGGCCAAGGCTGGACGCGGAAGAAAATCGATGCCGCCGTGGCTTCCGGCAAGCAGCGCGTGATCAATCTGGCGAAGCCCATCCCGGTTCACGTCACCTACCTGACCGCATGGGTGAACGAGGACGGCTCCGTCAATTTCCGCCGCGACGTCTACGATCGCGATAAGCAGCTTGCCAGTGCCCTTGCCGGAAGCTTGCCGTCAGACGAATGAACCTCTTCGGGCATTGAGGCGAATCGAAAAGAAAGTCGTGTTGCACCCCGATAGCACGCTCGCGATATTCTACGGCGCCGGCCTGCTGATTCATCTCTGAGTGTCTGACTCATAATCATTTGGTGTGATTTCAGAGGCTTGCGATTCTGCGGGTTAAGAATTGGATTGAGGCCAGATAGAGCCATGCGGTGGCGCTTTCGATGGTTCGTTCGAAGTCCTTGGCGAGGCGTCGGTTGC
>CAZAMS010000095.1:0-12027 GCA_964486305.1 uncultured Aestuariivirga sp. | reverse complement strand
CTCGAAGTGCAATTGGCGCAGAGCCAGAAAATGCAGGCCGTAGGCCAGCTGGCCAGCGGCATTGCCCATGACTTCAACAATGTTCTCACCCCCATCATCGGCTTTGCCGATCTGCTGCTCGCCAAGATGCGGCCAACGGACCCGGCCTTTGCCGATATCATGAGCATCAAGCAGAATGCCAACCGGGCGGCAAACCTGGTCCGGCAGTTGCTGGCCTTTTCGCGCAAGCAGACCCTGCAACCCAAAGTGCATTCGCTCACCGATGCCATGTCGGACCTCGACAATCTTCTCGGCCGTGTTTTGGGCGAAAAGGTTGAACTGAAAATCAGCCACAGCCGTGACCTCGGCCTGGTGCTGGTTGACGTGCACCAGTTCGAGCAGGTGATCATCAACCTGGCGGTCAATGCGCGGGATGCGATGCCTCATGGCGGCACGCTTTCGGTAAAGACCATGAACATCAGCAGGGAAGAGTCGAAGGCAATCATCCGTGAGCCCATGCCTGCCGGCGAATATGTGCTGTGCGAGGTGAGCGATACGGGTTCCGGCATTGCGCCCGAGATTGTCGAAAAAATATGGGAGCCATTTTTCTCCACCAAGGAAGTGGGCAAGGGCACGGGGCTTGGGCTTTCAACGGTCTATGGCATTGTGAAACAAACCGGCGGTTTTATTTTCTGCAACAGCGTGGTGGGCAAGGGCACGACGTTCAGCATTTACCTGCCGCGCCACTACCCTTCCGAAATTGAAGTTGCAGCCGCTGCTGCCAAGGAAGAGGTGAAAGCAAAGCGCTCTGACCTCACGGGCAAGGGTCGCATTCTGCTGGTTGAGGATGAGGATTCGGTGCGGGCCTTTGCCATCCGGGCTCTGACATCGCGGGGTTATACGGTGGTGGAGGCGGACTCGGGTGAAAGTGCCTTGGCCGTGATGGAAACCCAGACGCAGCCGTTTGACCTCATTCTCTCTGACGTTGTCATGCCGGAAATGGATGGGCCGACATTGCTGCGCGAACTGCGCAAGCGCGGGGTGAAAACGAAGGTTGTATTTGTCTCGGGTTATGCCGAGGACGCGTTTGAAAAGAACTTGGAAGGGCAGACGGATTTTGCTTTCCTGCCAAAGCCATTCTCGCTCAAGCAACTGGGCGAGAAGGTCAAGGAAGTGATGGAAAGCTGACGATGGGGCGTTGGACACTTGCGGGGCTCGCGGGAGAATTGCGTGAAGGCAGGACATCTTCACGCGAACTGGTTGAGCAGGCGCTGGCGAAAATTTCCGATCCCACGGGCGAGGGTGCCCGGGCTTTCATCAAGGTTGACACGGAAGGGGCGAGGGCTTCGGCTGATTTCCAAGATCAGTTGCGTCGGCGAGGTCGTCAGCCTTCAGCGTTTGCTGGCATTCCAATTTCGGTGAAAGATCTGTTTGACCTCGCAGGGGAAGTGACAACGGCGGGCTCCAAAGTACTGAAAGATGCCGCGCCCGCGGTTGCCGATGCGCCCGCCATTGCTGCCTTGAAGTCGGCAGGCATGGTTGTGATTGGCCGTACCAACATGACGGAGTTTGCCTATTCCGGTGTGGGGCTGAACCCTCACTATGGCACGCCGCGATCTGCCTTTGACCGGAAGACCGGGCGGATACCTGGTGGTTCATCGGCGGGTGCTGCTGTTGCTGTTGCTGACGGGATGTGTGCTTTGGGCATTGGCTCGGACACCAGCGGGTCCTGCCGCATTCCGGCGGCGTATAACGGCATTGTGGGCTATAAGCCCAGCACCGGACGGGTCAGCACGAAGGGCGCCTATCCGCTATCACCACGGTTTGATTCCGTCGGCCCCCTTGGAAATTCGGTTGCCTGCTGTGCGGCAGCGGATGCGCTGATGGCAGGCGACTGGCCGGGACGGATTAAGGCACGGGAGATTTCATCTCTTCGTATTGGCGTTCTGAAAACCGCGGTGCTTGAAGGCCTGGACGCGGAGGTGGCGCTGGCTTACGAGCGCGCGCTGGCTCGGCTGGCAAAGGCGGGTGCCACGTTGGTTGATTTTGCCTTTGATGAGTTGCTGGAGCTTCCTTCGCTGACCATCAAGGGCGGCATTGTGGCCGCCGAATCCTATGCCCATCACCGGAGCCTGATTGCGCAGCGGGGGGCGGAGTATGATCCTCGCGTCCGCATGCGGCTTGAAGCGGCGGGCGCTATCAGCGCTGCAGATTATCTTTCAATCCTGAAACGCCGCCAGGAAATTATCACATACTTCAATGATTGCGCTCAGGATTTTTCTGCCGTCGCCCTTTCCTCCGTCATGATTGTTCCGCCGCCTATTGCCGCCCTTGACGGCGATCAGGGCTACCTGCGTTTCAATTCCATGAGTTTGCGCAATACCTATGTGGGAAATTTCCTGGACTGCTGCGCGCTTTCAATTCCGGTGAATGGGCCGGGTACAGCACCCGTTGGGCTGATGCTCATGGGTGTGTGGGGACAGGACCAGAACCTGTTATCCGTGGGTCAGACGGTTGAGAACCTGCTCCAGTAAATTTTTCGCATGCTTAGCAAATATCACTTGCTTTTGGAACAAAATTAGAACATAACGTCAACATCGCTGGTACAAACTAAGTGATTGCACCGAGCGAGGCATCTGACTTAAGGAGTATGGCGATGGGGCAAGCGAATCTGCGGGTAGTTGAGAATACTTCAATGGACAAGAACAAGGCGCTGGACGCGGCGCTAAGCCAGATTGAACGGGCTTTCGGCAAGGGTTCAATCATGAAACTGGGGTCAAACCCGGTCGTTGAAATTGAAGCGATTTCGACAGGTTCCCTCGGTCTCGACATTGCCCTTGGAATTGGCGGCCTGCCGCGCGGACGGGTGATTGAAATTTATGGGCCGGAGTCCTCCGGCAAAACGACCCTGGCGCTTCAAACCATTGCGGAATCCCAAAAGCGCGGCGGCATTTGCGCCTTCATTGATGCCGAGCATGCGATGGATCCTGGCTATGCCAAAAAGCTGGGCGTGAACATCGAGGATCTTCTGATTTCGCAGCCGGACACGGGCGAGCAGGCCCTTGAAATCGCCGATACGCTGGTGCGTTCTGGCGCCATTGAAATTCTTGTCATTGATTCCGTGGCGGCGCTCACGCCCAAGGCAGAACTTGAAGGCGAAATGGGTGATTCACTTCCCGGCCTGCAGGCGCGGCTGATGAGCCAGGCGCTGCGCAAACTGACGGCATCGATTTCCAAATCCAACTGCATGGTTATTTTCATCAACCAGATCCGCATGAAGATTGGCGTGATGTTTGGCAGCCCGGAAACCACAACCGGCGGCAATGCGCTGAAATTCTATGCCTCGGTGCGCCTGGATATTCGCCGGATTGGGGCGATCAAGGACCGCGAAGAGGTGGTCGGAAACCAGACCCGGGTAAAGGTTGTCAAGAACAAGGTGGCACCACCCTTCAAGTTGGTTGAGTTTGATATCATGTATGGCGAAGGCATTTCCAAGGTTGGCGAGTTGGTTGATTTGGGCGTCACGGCAGGCGTGGTTGAAAAGTCAGGTTCCTGGTATTCCTACAATGGCGAGCGTATCGGGCAGGGCCGGGACAAGGCCAAGGAGTTTCTCAAGCTCAATCCGGATATGGCCAATGCCATTGAGGCTGCGATCCGCGCCAATGCGGGACTGATTGCCGCCAAGATTACGGTTGCGCCGACCGCCGAGGACCCCGAAGAATAAATTTCAATACTCATGATTTCCTGCCGTCTTTGTTAGTGGCGGCAGGTTAAGCTGGTGTGTCCCCCACACCGCAGGCGAAGCGCCCTCCGTGCCCCCGGAGGGCGCTGTTCTGTTTTATGGCGAGATAACCATTTACCTGCGGAAATTCTGGACAGGATGGGCAATCGCAGCAAAATATGAGTTGGAGCGGTGTTGTTATCGGCAAAGTCTTGCAACTTTGCCGCAACACGCTCTAAAGAGCATGCCAATTGTTCCTTCCGACAGACCTTTGGATTTCATATGACCAGCCTTGCCCAGATACGCTCGACTTTTCTTGATTTTTTCAAGTCTCAGGGACACGAGATTATTCCCTCGTCATCACTTGTACCGCGCAATGATCCCACCCTGATGTTTGCCAATTCGGGCATGGTGCAATTCAAGAATGTGTTTACTGGCGCGGAACGCCGCCCCTACAGCCGGGCCACGACGGCACAGAAATGCGTGCGGGCCGGCGGCAAGCATAATGACCTCGACAATGTGGGCTATACCGCACGCCACCATACATTTTTCGAGATGCTCGGCAATTTTTCGTTCGGTGACTATTTCAAGCCCGATGCGATTAAATGGGCCTGGACGCTGGTGACCAAGGAATATGGCCTGTCGGCCAATAAGCTGACCGTCACTGTTTTCTCGGAAGACGATGAAGCCTTTGGCCTGTGGAAGAAAATTGCAGGCCTGCCGGACAGCCGCATCATCCGCATTCCAACTTCGGACAATTTCTGGTCCATGGGCGATACGGGCCCCTGCGGTCCGTGCTCGGAAATTTTCTATGACCATGGCGACAAGATTCCGGGTGGCCCGCCGGGCAGTGCGGAGGCGGATGGTGACCGCTTCATTGAAATCTGGAACCTGGTGTTCATGCAGTACGAGCAGGTAAGCAAAGCTGAGCGCATCAGTCTGCCCAAGCCTTCCATTGATACGGGCATGGGACTGGAAAGAACTGCCGCGGTTCTGCAGGGCACCCATGACAATTACGAAACGGATCTGTTCCGTGCGCTGATTTCCACGATCGTTGAGAAAACCGGCGTTCCCGCCGAAGGGAAAAACAAGGCTTCAAACCGGGTGATTGCCGATCATCTGCGTGCTTCATCATTTTTAATTGCGGATGGAGTTCTGCCCTCCAACGAGGGCCGCGGCTATGTGCTGCGCCGGATCATGCGCCGTGCCATGCGGCACGCCGAACTTCTGGGCCAGCGTGAGCCGCTGATGTGGAAACTGGTTCCATCCCTGGTGCACGAGATGGGTGCAGCCTATCCGGAACTCGCTCGCACCGAAGAGATGATCACGGAAACACTTCAATTGGAGGAAAGCCGTTTCCGTAAAACGCTTGAACGCGGCCTTCGGATTCTTGATGACGAATCGGAAAACCTGAAGAGTGGCGACACATTCAGCGGCGATACGGCTTTCAAGCTTTATGATACTTATGGCTTCCCGCTTGACCTCACCCAGGACGCATTGCGCCCGCGGGGCATTGTCGTGGATACCGACGCCTTTACCTCCGCAATGAATGTCCAGAAAACCGAAGCGCGCCGCGCCTGGAAGGGCACAGGCGATGCCAAGTCTGATGCGATCTGGTTTGAAATCCGCGAAGCCGTGGGTGCCACGGAATTTTTGGGTTACGACACGGAGAAGGCTGAAGGCGTGATTACCGCCATGGTCGTGAACGGCAAGCAGGTCAAGTCATTGCAAGCTGGTGACAAGGCGTCGATTATCGTCAACCAGACGACGTTCTATGCCGAGTCCGGCGGCCAGACCGGTGATCACGGTGTGATCAAAACTGCAGGCGGCGGCCGGTTCAAGGTAACGGGCACGGAAAAGCGAGTGGGCGACCTGATCATTCACATGGGCGAAGTCGAACACGGCACGCTGGCTCTCGGAGACGCGGTGGAGCTCAATGTTGATCACGCGCGCCGTTCAGGCAATCGGCAGCATCATTCGGCAACGCACTTGCTGCATGAGGCACTGCGTAAAACCTTGGGCACTCATGTGGCGCAGAAGGGTTCACTGGTGGAACCCAATCGCCTGCGTTTTGACTTTTCCCACAACAAGGGCATGAGCGCTGAAGAACTTTCTGCCGCGGAGGCCACGGCCAATGAAATTGTTCTGCAAAATGCGCCCGTGAATACCAGGCTGATGACCGTTGACGCAGCGGTCGCTGAAGGGGCCATGGCGCTGTTTGGCGAGAAATATGGTGACGAAGTGCGCGTTGTTTCCATGGGTCGCAATGGGGAAGGCGCCAGTCGGCTCATCTATTCGCTGGAACTCTGCGGCGGAACCCATGTGTCGCGCACGGGCGATATTGGCCTCATCAAAATTCTGGCGGAGAGCGGCTCGGCGGCAGGCGTCAGGCGGCTTGAGGCGCTGGCTGGACCAGCCGCGCGCGTATATCTGGAGCAGCAGGACAAGCGCGTTACGGCGGCGGCTGCCATTCTCAAAACATCACCTTCTGAATTGGTGAGCCGTATCGAAAGCCTGGTAGATGAGCGCAAGAAGCTTGAGCGTGAACTTGCAGAGGCGAAGAAAACTTTGGCTCTTGGCGGGGGAACTGCGACGGGTGACAGTGACATTCAGACCATCAATGGCATCAAGTTCATGAAGCGCATTCTGGGTGACATGGATTCAAAGGACATGAAGAGTCTGGTTGATGAAAGCAAAGCCAAGCTCGGTTCAGGTGTGGTGGCGCTTGTGAGCACTAACGGTGAGGGCAGGGCCAGCCTTTACGTTGGCGTGACCGCTGATCTCACGGCAAAGTTAAGCGCCGTTGATTTGGTGCGTGCCGGGGCAGCGGTATTGGGTGGCAAGGGTGGCGGGGGTAGGCCTGATTTGGCGCAAGCCGGCGGTCCCGATGCCAGAAAAGCCTCGGAAGCGCTTGAGGCGATCAGTGCGGCGATTGCCATCTAGTCGTGATCCGGATGCTGGAGGCTTTTTAGCTTCGCAAGATCCTCCGGTTTGATGTCATCTTCGGTTCGCGTTCCCGGCAGGGTGTGCAGACTGGCAAAGGTCGGCAGCATCGCCTCGATGCCATATTGCTGTGCCGGTGTGACAGCGGCCGGATTGTCGAGCGAGCCGATCGCCACGGCGATGTTCTTCGACTCATCATAGGCGAAGGCGAGAGGCGTGCCGCAGGTTGAGCAGAAGAAACGCGAGACGATAGACGATGACCTGAACACGCCCGGTTTGCCATGCGACCAGCGGAAATTTTCCCGCGCCGTGCCGACAAGCGCTGCAAAGTAGTTGCCAAAGGCCTTCTGGCACATGCGGCAGTGGCAGATGTGCGGGTTGTGCAACGGGCCCGTGATGGCATAGCGCATGTGGCCACATTGGCATCCCCCGGTAACTACAGGGTTCACGGCCAATGCTCCGTATCGTGATCAGGGTCCTGCAGGCTTTTTAGCTTGGCAAGATCCTGCGGGGTGCGGGTTTCCGCCGTGCTTTGCTCCGGCAAGAGGTGCATGTCGTTAAACCACGATACGCGGCTTTCGATGCCTACTCGTTCGGCAGGGGGTCCTATGCCGGAAGGATTATCGAAGGCGCCGATGGCGAGCTCAAAATTATTGTCTCCGTCCTCGCGCATATAAAGGGGTGTGCCGCAGCTGGCGCAGAAGCCCCGCGCCACAATGGCTGATGACCTGAACACACCGGGTTGGCCCCGGGTCCAGGACAGAATGTTGGCCGGAACTGAAACGAGTGCCGCGCCCCAGGATCCGAAAGCCTTTTGGCACATACGGCAATGGCAAATTCCAGCCCGCCCGAGGGGTCCCGCGACGTGAAATCGGACCGCTCCACATTGGCAGCCGCCTGAGAAATTCCCCATGATTTTCGGTTCTTTCGCACCGGAAACTTCAATTTCAACCATTTGTTTACCATAATTGGGGCAGCGTGGCATTTCAAATGCTTTGGGGACAGCGAGCGGGAGCGGCGGAGTTGGGGAAGGCAACACTAGAAAACGGCCGAAACACCTGGCTCAGGATGCAATTTGTCTATTTCCTGATTGCTGCCTTCAATCTCATAGCCATTTTTTGCGGTCTTTACCTCAGTCATCTGGTGATTGGGGTCTATCAGGCAAGCGTCGATGAATCCCTGTTTTTTGACCGGCAACTGACATCCTCGTGGGTCATCGCAGATGCTACTTCCGACGCGCAATCGGGATTTGTCAAGGGGCTCAACACAAAGGCGCTGGAGCAAGCGCAGTCGATGTTCAAGTCCAAGACCTACGAATTCCGTCAGGAAGTCAACCGGCTTCGCTCACAGCTTCCGCTGCATTTTGACGAGAAGCCGGCAAAGAGGGCGCTGGCGTTGATGCGGCAGATGGATACCACCATGACCGAGATTGAAAAGCTTGCGAACAAGATAGCGTTTTCAATCAGTACAGGCGACAGCACGGGGGCTCAAACGGATGTCACCCGCATTGTCGAACGTTACTCATCGTTCAAGTATAATATTAGAGACCTGAACCAGCTGATTGGGCGCGTGAAACTAAAAGCCGCCGACGACGCGGCTGCGACCGTCACCAAACTGCGCAACTACGAATTCTATATCGGCGTTTTGATGGCATTGGTCATTTGCACCGTTGCGTCCTACGGGCAATTCATGGGACGTCTGCTCAAGCGGAAATTCGTTGAGCTTGAGAAAACCCACAGCGAGCTTGCCGCATCGCATGAACAGGCCCTGTTGTTCTCCCAGGAAATTCAAAGCGTCAACAGCGAGATGGGCACCCTCAACCGGCAACTCAATGAGAATATCACAAAGCTCCGGGAAGCCCAGGATGAGGCGCTGCGCAAGGGTAAAATGGCGCAGCTTGGCAATTTGACCGCAACCGTTGCCCATGAGCTGCGAAACCCCCTGAGCACGGTTCGAACCTCGACCTATCTCCTGACGCGCAAGATCAAGGACAAGGGGCTCGGCGTGGAACCGCAACTGCAACGCATCAATAACGGCGTTATTCGCTGCGACAACATTATTACCCAACTCCTGGACTTTTCCCGCTCAAAGGCGGTGAAGGCGGAACCCACTGTTCTTGACGTCTGGCTTGAAAAACTTATCCAGACTGAAGCACAAAAACTGCCGGAACTGGTTTCAATCGAATGCTATTTCGGGCTTGGCGACAAGCTGGTTGATCTTGAGCCCGGGCGGTTTGAACGTGCCGTTATAAACCTGCTTTCCAATGCTTCTGAGGCTTTGGTTGGCAAAGGCGATGACCCCAAGGCGAGATTTACGGAATCGCCGGTCATTACAGTCAGGACAAGGCTGACAATGCGCGGTGCTGAAATCAGTGTGGCTGACAATGGGCCGGGCATTTCCGCGGACAACCTGTCGAAAATCCGGGAGCCGCTTTTTACAACCAAAAATTTCGGCACCGGGCTCGGAATTTCCGCCGTGGAGCAGATACTTGAGCAGCATGGCGGGGGTCTTGACATAGATTCAGTTGAGGGAAAGGGCGCCACCTTTACGTTATGGCTGCCAATCCATGAGAATAGCGGAGAGCAAGCGGCATGAATCGTTCACTACGCATACTTATTGTTGACGATGACGCAGACAACGCCAATTCCCTGGGCGAGCTGTTTGAAATGGAAGGGCACAGGCCACTTGTGGTTTATGATGGTGAAGGCGCCATTGCAGCCTATCTCAAGGAGGACTTTGATATCGCTTTCATGGACGTGATGATGCCGGGAAAGAACGGCGTGGAAAGCTTTCTCGAGATCAAGAGGTTAAAGCCTGCGGCCAAGGTTTACATGATGACCGGTTACAGTGTGGAACAACTGCTTCAGCAGGCGATGGCCGGTGGCGCAATGGGGGTGTTTTCGAAACCGGTGAACCTCTATCAGGTCCTTGATTCTGTAGCAGGGCTTGGGTCATCCGGGATTGTCCTGGTTGCTGAAGACGATCCCGATTTTGGCCCGACACTGGCCCAGCTCATCAACCGCAATGGTTACAGGTGTGAACTGGTCCGCAATGGCCGTGACGCAGTATCGCGCGTTGTTGCGGGCGGGGTGGATGTCCTCGTGCTCGATCTTAAAATGCCCCTGATCAATGGCATTGATGTTTACAACACGCTCAAGAAGCAGGGACGCAGCGTGCCAACGATAATCATTACGGGCAACGCCTCCGAACATAGCCCAGAACTCGCGCTGTTTGGTGATGTCGCCCTGACGGGGATTCTGAACAAACCATTTGATCCGTTGGTGCTGCTGGACCGGCTTGAAAGACTAACCGCCTGATCAATTACACGCTTCGCTCTGGGGTGAGACTAAAGCAATGACCATTCACGGAAAGACTCCGGTTCCGCGCATCAATAATATTGATGTGCTTCTGCAGATTCTTGACATGCTGCCGACCTCGATTTTCGTCAAGGACGAGAAATTGAACTTTGTATTTTCGAATGAGGCCCATTGCAAGATCATTGGCTCGCCGGCTGAAAAACTGCTCGGACTTTCCGATTCCGATTTCTATCCGGAGAACCAGGCAAAGGAATTCATGGCGGGCGACCGAAGCGTTCTTGAGTCGCCTGTGCCCATTGAATTCATGGAGCATACGACCAGCACAAATGGCTCTACTGTCTATTCCCTCACTCGAAAGGCCCGCGTGGCAACATCTGACGGCACGAATTATCTCATTGGCACAAACACGAATGTAACCGAGTTGAAAAGGGACGAGGCGGCGCTTGAGGCCAAAGAGGCCCGCTACCGGGCCCTTGCTGAATTTGTGCCCGTTGGAATCTGGCACGTTCACGAAAACGGCAACACGATTTATGTGAATCCATTCCTGCTCACACTTCTTGACATGACAGAAGCTGAATTTGCGGCAACCGATCCCGAGAAAATGCCGGCCTGCCGCCCGGCCGCAGGCATCACGGAAATGATAGGCAAAGCTTCACGCTTTGAGACCGATCTCATATCCCGTGGCAAAGTTGTGGCGCGGGCGATGATTGTTTCATCCGGCTGGCTGGAAAATGCCGGTGTTGCCGGCCGTTCAGTGATGGTCACGTTTGTGGATGTAACCAGGATCAGCGACCTGGAGACAGTGAACGATCAGGTCACGCGGCTCAATTCGGAACTGTCGGATAATATTCAAAAACTGAAGGATACACAGGAAGAGATGGTGCGGGCGGGCCGCATGGCGCAGCTTGGGCAACTCACCGCCACCGTTGCCCATGAGCTGCGCAATCCATTGGCAGCGGTGCGCAAATCGGCATTTGTTCTTGATCGCAAGATCAGGGGCAGGGGTCTGGGTGTTGAACAGCAGCTGCAAAGGATCGACAATCGTGTCGTGCGCTGTGACAACATCATCTCGCAGCTCCTGGATTTTGCGCCGATCCGCGCCGCCCAGCGAAAGCTTCTTGACCTTGATACTTGGCTTGCCAAGATCGTTGAAGAGGAGGCCGCCAAATTGCCGGCCATTGTGACCATCGATTGCACGTTGGCCTTGGATGGACTGGTAGCCGCGATTGACCCCGACCGCATGAGCCGCAGCCTGATCAACCTGATCAGCAATGCCTCGGAAGCGCTTGTTGGCAAGGGCGATGAACTGGCGGGTGATGCCAATTTCGTCCCAAACATAAAAATCAATTCCCGCCGGACAAAACGCGGCGTTGAAATCATTGTCGGGGACAATGGCCCCGGCATGTCCACCGAAAATCTTTTGAAGATCAAGGAACCGCTGTTTACGACGAAGAGTTTTGGCACGGGCCTTGGCCTGCCAGCGGTTGAGAAAATTCTGGAACAGCATGAGGGAGGGTTGGAAATCACCTCCCAACTTGGCGAAGGAGCGTGCTTTACCGCATGGTTCCCTATTATTGAAAAACTTGAGGAGGCTGCTTAGCATGGCGCGTACACTTTCCATTCTTGTTCTTGACGATAATTCGGACAACGCTGATTCATTGGCTGAACTTCTTTCGATGGAAGACCACAAGGTAAGGGTGGTCTACAACGGCCAGGGTGCCATTGATGCCTATCGCTCGGTTCCGTTTGATCTCGGATTCTTTGACGTGATGATGCCGGGCAAAAATGGTGTGGACAGCTTTCTTGAAATTCGTGAACAAAGACCCAACGCGAAAGTTTATTTCATGACGGGTTACAGTGCCGATGACCTGCTCAAGAAAGCCATGGCCGGCGGTGCCTTGGGGGTTTTCGACAAGCCCGTGGACTTGCCGCGCGTGCTGGATGTCTGCGCGCAGACTGCCTAGTGGATTAAATCTGACATTTGAATCCGGATTAGGTTTCCCGTTGGGCTCGCGGTGTGCGAGTCTGACGCATGCGCACAGGAATATCCTTTACGGTTTCGTCCGC
>CAZAMS010000094.1:0-4237 GCA_964486305.1 uncultured Aestuariivirga sp. | reverse complement strand
AACGTGGCATCTTCACTATGCTCATGCTGGCGTAAATGGGCCCGGATGCGCGCCAGGAGTACGCCAAAACGAAATGGCTTGGTGATGTAGTCATTGGCGCCGGAATCGAGACCCAGGATTGTATCGGAATCCGAACTCTGGCCTGTCAGCATGATCACCGGCCCCTTGTAGCCATTGCGCCGCATCAGTTTGCAGGCTTCACGGCCATCCATATCGGGCAGGTTCACATCGAGGATCACCATATCCGCATGATTGGCTTTGACAGCCTTGACACCGGTTGTTGCATTGGCGACATCGGTTATGATGTATTCTTCATGCAGGGAAAATTGGTCCCTCAGAGTCTCGCGCAGGGTATCGTCATCGTCAACGATAAGAATCTTTTTAGTGGTGGTCATTGCCAGTCTTTCGCTAATTATGGGACATTGGATAATTCTAGAATGATCAATGACCTTTTGATAGCCCGGGTGCAAGACAACAGACCGTGAGGAAAACAGTCACATATCTTCACGTTCGCGCGATCAGCGCGTGTGCAACCAGGGGCATTTTAACCTGTGGCCCACTTTCATTGCCCTGCGCCTTGGGGAGATCGGGAAGAAATTTCCTTAAAAAGGAAGGAGACGGCGGAAGCCCGGTCGGGTTTTGGTCCCTTCGGCGGATTTACTATCGAAATGACCACATTGTTCGCCCCCTGTCGACAATACCTGTTTCACCGATCAAGAATGGTTGGGGCTGGTGCGAAACCGTAGGCGACAGAAATTATAATCGCAGGGTAAATTTGCCCTATGCGACCGCTCACGAAGATCTCAAACGCCCCGACCACCTCTACGATATTGTGGTAGAGACCAGCCACAATCAGAAGCCGAGAATCCAGGGCCGCGGAAGCGCTATCTTCTTTCATATCGCACGAAAAGGTTTTGCCCCAACTGCAGGCTGCATCGCGCTAACACTGAGGGATATGCAGAAGGTACTGCGCTACTGTTCGACCAGGACACGTCTTGTGATCTGGCCGCCTAATGGGGCCGCCCCTCACGTGCTCCGAAAATAGCTGAACCAACCCTTATATGGGTTGCGCCATGCATTATGGCGGTTTCAAAATCACCACTCATGCCCATGCTCAGGTTTTTGAGATTATTTCGACGGGCAATTTTGGCCAGAAGATCGAAATGTTTTTCAGGTGCCTCATTGACAGGTGGAATGCACATAAGGCCAGAAATGGAAAGTCCATGTGTGTTGCGGCATTCCTCAACAAAACCGTCAGCGCCAGCAACGCTGACACCCGTCTTCTGTTTTTCATCACCGGTATTGACCTGAATAAAGAGTTCAAGCTGCCGCGCCTGCTTCGTCATTTCTGCAGCAACCGCCTGGGCAATACGCGGTCGGTCTATCGTGTGGATTGCATCAAATAAACGGACAGCCTCAGCGGCTTTGTTGGTTTGCAGCGGACCAATCAAATGTAGTTGTAGTTGTGGTGTGGATGGCCGCAAGGCTGGCCACTTACCCGCCGCCTCCTGGACCCGGTTTTCACCAAAGGCCATTTGCCCTGCTTTCAGGACCGGCAAGATATCTTCCGGACCAAAAGTCTTGCTGACTGCAATCAGCGCGATGTCGGCAGCGTTACGCCCCACAGATTGCGCAGCCATCTCGATTCGCCTGCAAACCTCCTGCAAAGCCCTGTGATGCGGTAAATTCATGATTTGCTTATGGCCAAGCTTGCAGGCCATTTCAAGGACTGGTAGTCCCTTGGCCCACGCCATACCATGATTGAAGTTTCTTAAGGACCAGGCACTGTGACATCTGAAAGATATAACTCCCGCGAGGCTGAACCCCGTTGGCAGAAATTCTGGTCCGAGAATAATTGCTTCGAGGCAAAGGAAGATACGTCCAAACTAAAATATTATGTTCTGGAAATGTTTCCCTATCCCTCCGGACGCATTCACATGGGCCATGTGCGCAATTACACGATGGGTGATGTCATTGCGCGGTTCAAGCGGGCCTGCGGCTTCAACGTGCTTCATCCCATGGGCTGGGATGCTTTCGGCATGCCGGCTGAAAACGCGGCAATCGAGCGTGGCGTGCATCCGAAGGCTTGGACCTACGAAAATATTGCAGCCATGCGCGGCCAGCTCAAATCCATGGGCCTGTCGCTGGACTGGAGCCGCGAAATCGCCACCTGCGATCCCTCCTACTTTCGCCACGAACAGGCCATGTTCATTGACTTTATGCAGGCAGGTTTAGTGGAGAGAAAAGTTTCTCTCGTCAACTGGGATCCCGTTGATCAGACGGTACTGGCTAACGAGCAGGTGATCGACGGACGCGGCTGGCGCTCCGGTGCCATGGTTGAAAAACGAGAACTCGCCCAATGGTTCCTGAAAATAACCGATTTCTCCGAAGAACTTTTGGAGGCTCTGGACCACCTCGAAAAATGGCCGGAGAAAGTCCGCCTCATGCAGCGCAACTGGATCGGCCGCTCCGAAGGCATGCGCTTTTCATTTGTGTTGGAGGACGAGCTGGGCAATGAGCTGCCTCATAAATTGTGGGCCTATACAACCCGGCACGATACGATTTTTGGCGCCAGCTTTTGTGCAATTTCTGTCGACCATGAACTTGCCAAGCACTACTCTGTCAAAGACAAAGGACTGGCTGAATTTCGCCGCGAGGTCTCCGCCCTTGGCACCAGTGAAGAAATGATCGAGCGCGCCGAGAAGAAGGGCTATGCGCTTGGCATTTATGCCCGCCATCCCTTTTTACCCAAAACGAGACTACCGGTCTATGCCGCAAACTTTGTCCTCATGGGCTACGGCGAAGGCGCTATCTTTGGCTGCCCTGCCCATGATCAAAGGGACTTGGATTTCGCACGAAAGTATGGCCTGCCGGTCATACCCGTCGTAGCGCCAAGAAATACCAACGCAGCGTCGTTTGAAATTGGGAATGAGGCTTATCTCGATAAGGATGGCGTCGATTCCCAGCTTATCAATTCCGGATTCTTGAACGGCCTGTCGGTTCCCAATGCAAAAGAAGAGGTGGCCAAACGCTTTGAAGCCGCGGGAATTGGCGAAAGAAAAGTAAATTTCCGCCTGCGCGATTGGGGCGTTTCGAGGCAAAGATATTGGGGCTGTCCGGTTCCGGTCATACATTGCCCTACCTGCAAAATTGTTCCCGTCCCCAAGTCTGATCTGCCTGTGACCCTTCCTGAGGACGTCACATTTGATAGACCGGGAAACCCGCTTGTGCATCATCCTAACTGGAAACATGTGAAGTGCCCGAAGTGCGGTGCGGATGCCACACGCGAAACAGACACCTTTGATACGTTCATTGATTCATCCTGGTACTACGCCCGCTTCTGCTCACCCAAAGCAGACGTGCCAGTGGAGGCCGACGCTGCCCGCTATTGGATGCCGGTGGACCAGTATATTGGCGGCGTAGAACACGCCATCCTGCATCTTCTCTATTCGCGCTTTTTTGCCCGGGCCATGGGCAAGACCCATCACCTGGATTGGGATGAGCCCTTTGCCAGCCTGTTCACCCAAGGCATGGTCGTCCACGAAACTTTCAAAACCGAAAGCGGCGATTGGGTATTCCCCGTTGACGCGACACTGCGTGACGGCAAATGGTTTCATGCCAAGACCGGAGAGGAATTGACCATTGGCGGCATTGAGAAGATGTCGAAATCCAAGCGTAACGTGGTGGACCCCGAATCAATCATAGAAAGTTATGGAGCCGACACGGCCCGCTGGTTCATGTTGTCTGATTCGCCCCCCGAGCGTGATATTGAATGGACTGAGGCTGGCGCCGAGGGGGCCTGGAAATTCACCCAACGGCTTTGGCGCATTTTGGAGGATGCAAGCACCCGTGAGGCAACCGCATTCACCGGTGAATTTAGCCCGGCGGCCCTGGAACTGCGCCGCATCGCCCACCGAACCCTTGCCGCGGTGACCAATGATCTGTCTTCGCTCCGATTCAATCGGGCAATTGCCCGTATTTACGAGCTTTCAAATGCCTTGAGCACAGCCTTGGCAAATGCAAAGCTCTCGCCTGATTTGGCTTTCACTATTCGTGAAGCCAGCAATTTTCTGGTCCTGATGTTCGCCCCCATGATGCCGCATTTGGCCGAGGAATGTTGGCAGTTGCTGGGCCATAAGCAGCCCGTTGTAGAAACACCCTGGCCCACACCTATTTCCGCTTTAATTATCGATGATGAAGTAACAATTGCCGTGCAGGTTAATGGCAAACGCCGTGA
>CAZAMS010000093.1:0-6752 GCA_964486305.1 uncultured Aestuariivirga sp. | reverse complement strand
AAGATAGGAGCCGAGCGGTCCACCCACCTGTACGGCGCGCAACGGCTTGCCTGTTGCCGTGCCGCCGCCGAAATCTTCAATAAGCTGGCGCAGCGTTATGCCGAAAGCTTTTTCGACAAGGCCGCCTTGCTTGATATTGCCCGCGAGCTGAAAGGGCAGGGTCCCCCGCGAACGGCCCATCCCATAATTCTCGTAGGCCTTGCCGCCTTCGGCCAGAATGTAAGGCACCGCGGCAAAGCTCAGCACATTGTTGATGATCGTAGGTTTGCCAAAAAGGCCATAGAGCGCTGGGATTGGAGGCTTGGGGCGCACCATGCCACGCTTGCCTTCAAGGCTGTCGAGCATGGCGGTTTCTTCGCCACAGATATATGCGCCCGCACCCGTGCGCACTTCAAGCGCGAAGGAATGCTCCGTGCCTTGAATATTCTGCCCAAGCCACTTGGCGGTATTTGCAATCCTGATAGCATCTTTCATCGTGCGGATGGCATCGGGATATTCCGAACGGATATAGATGAAGCCTATCGTGGCGCCGCCCGCGATGCCAGCAATCGTCATGCCTTCGATGAGCATGAAGGGATCACCCTCCATCACCATGCGATCGGCAAAGGTGCCACTGTCGCCCTCATCGGCGTTGCAGCACACATATTTCTGATCGGCCTTGGCATCGTGCACGGTTTTCCACTTGATGCCTGTGGGGAAGCCAGCGCCGCCGCGACCCCTAAGACCTGAGGTCGTAACTTCTGTGACGATCTCCGCGCCCTTCATGGCGAGGGCTTTCTTCAAGCCGACGAAACCGCCATGGGAGATATAATCGGAAAGTGAGAGGGGATCGGTGATGCCGCAGCGCGCAAAGGTGAGACGTTCCTGGTTCTTGAGATAGGGAAGCTCTTCGGTGAGGCCCAGGGCAAGCTTATGCTTGCCGCCCACATGGAATTTGGATTTGAATAGGGATTTCACATCATCGACTTCAACCGGACCGTATGCGACACGCCCCGTCGCTGTTTCAACCTCAACAAGAGGCTCAAGCCACATCATGCCGCGTGAGCCGTTGCGAATGATCTGTACACTAATCTTCTGGGCAGCGGCTTCGGCAGAGATGGCATCAGCCACCTCATCGGCGCCAACGGCGCGGGCGGCAGAATCTCTCGGCACATAAATCCTGATCATGAGGCCAGTTCCTCAACCAGCGCCTTGAACTTTTTGGGCGTCATGCGGCCATAGGGCCTCTCATCAACCAGCATGGAAGGTGAGGTGGCACAGAGCCCAAGGCAGTAAACCGCTTCCAAAGTGATGGCGCCATCAGATGTGGTTTCCCCAAATTTCACTTTCAAGGTTTTCTGCGCCGCTTCAGCCAGCTCATTGCCCTTCATGGATTGGCAGGCCTCGGCCCGGCACACCTTAACGATATGGCGGCCTGCGGGTTTCCGGCGAAAATCATGATAGAAACTGACGATGCCATGAACTTCGGCGCGTGAAAGGTTCAATGCCTTGGCCAGAACCGGAAGCGCGGCTTCCGGCACAAAGCCCACCTCATGTTGCAAATCATGAAGAATTTCGAGCAATGCGTCAGGCCTGTTGTCATAACGCGCCGCAATAATGCTGGCCGCATCAGGTTTGGCGGCGCGAACGTCAATGAGGGTGTGTTTTCCAGACATTCCGCACTATAGCAGAACAAGCACTCCATCGCCAATTGCACCGACCTATGGGGTCATTGAGGCGGCCAATGAAGCTTTCCGGCTACTCCGGCTTGGTTTCGCCACTGCGGAGGCCGGGAATGAGGAAGGCGAGGGTCCTCGAAAACCGGGTTTGCTCGAATTCGGACTCGAGCGGGCAGGGGCCGTCACCACAGTTGTGACGATCGCGGCATTGGCCCTCGGTTTGCTCCAGCGACACATTCCGCTTGGCTTTTTCGCAATAATGATAGCCCGGATTAATGGGAATGCTCATAACCATGCTCCTCGCCGCCATTAGGCATTGGGCGAGAGAACAAGTCTTTGATCCAGATCAATCCGTAAATTTCCCAGGCGTCACGCCGCCAATCGGCTTTTCTCCCTGGCAAAGGGGCTGAGGCCAAGCCACTCCTGCATGGCGCTGGCGATGGCCGCGTCGCCCTGAATATCAAGCTCCTTGGCCTCCACCTCTTTCTTCACCGTCGTCACCCCCATCCATACTGCCGTCATGGCGCGGAGTGAACCGGTGACGAAGAGGTCAACCTCAAATCCAGGATCGGAATTGCACAGGTCCACCTTTCCATCGGGTTCAATGACCAGCCAATATTTTTGCCGGGCTTTTTCAATTTCAGGAAAATGATAGGCGATCGTGCAGCGCTTTTTTGGCAATGGTTTGGGATCAAGCCAGCGGCGCATGTCCCACATCAGCAGCGAGGGGTCGAGATTCTTGAGCGATACTTTTGACTCCACCCAGCGTTGGCCCCAGAAGCCCAGGGCCATGACAATCGGCTTGAGGTCTTCGCCCGCTGCGGTCAGTTGATATTCGGTGCCGCCGCCCTGTTTTTTCGCCGACACCTCCTCAATGATGCCAGCCTCGCGCATTTCCACCAGCCGCTTTGAAAGCAGCGACGGCGACATGCGGGGAACCCCGCGCCGGAGATCGTTGAAACGCCGCGTGCCGCAATACATTTCGCGCAGGATCAATGCGGTCCAGCGCGAGCAGAAAATTTCCGCCGCCATGGCAACCGGGCAGAACTGGCCATAACTTCCGTGTTCGGACATCTCTTCCTCCACTCAAACCGTCGATATAATGCTATCATGGAACCCGGTCGGGATACAGTACAGAAACTGTACCATTCCGCCTTGCTGGACTTGGCAATTGGCGCCATCAGTACAGTTTCAGGACTAGATTAAGGAGTGGGGGCGGGGCACGATAGGGGCAAGCAAAAGCCAATCAAGGGAGACCGCCATGAGCACCGTTACCAAATTGAAACCTGAAAAATCCGATCTCGTTGCCATTGCCGAAAAACTCGGCCGGGAATTCGCCGGAAGGACCGAAGACTGCGATGAAAACGACGCTTTCGTAGCCGAAAATTACGCGGCCCTCAAAACCTCCGGCCTCGTCGAGGCGGGCGTTCCGGCCGAACTCGGCGGCGGCGGAGCGGATGTCACCGAACTCGCCCACATGCTGCGCACCCTGGCGCACCATTGCGGCTCAACGGCGCTGGCCTTCGCCATGCATCATCATCTGGTGGCGGTTCCGGCCTGGCGCTGGACCCATCAGAAGGTGGCCGCCGTCGAGCCGCTTCTGAAGCGCGTCGCGGCGGAAAAAATAATTGTCGTGACCAGCGGCGGCTCCGATTGGGTGGCCGGAGCCGGCAAGGCCGAGCGCGTCGAAGGCGGCTACAAGATCACGGCGCGGAAAGTTTTCGCCTCGGGCTCTCCCGTGGGCAGCATTTTCATGACCAGCGCCGTGCTTGAAGAGCCGGGCGAGGCGCCGATGGTTCTGCACTTCGGCATTCCGATGAATTCGCCCGATGTGCGCATCGATCCCACCTGGAAAACCCTTGGCATGCGGGGCACCGCCTCCCATGATTTCATCATCGATGGCCATGTCGTTCCCGAAGCGGCCGTGGCCTTGAAGCGCAAGGCCGGCGAATGGCACCTCTTGTGGCACATCATTGCCACCATGGCCCTTCCCCTGATCTACAGCGTCTATCTCGGCGTTGCCGAAAGCGCCCGCGACATTGCCGTTGCCATGGCAAAGAAGCGGCGGCAGGACCATCACATCACCGGCCTCGTGGGCCAGATGGACACGGAATTGCAGGGCGCAAGGCTTGCCCACAATTACATGCTGGAAGTCGCCGCGCGCAACACGCCGGGCGCCGAAAGCGTGAACGATGTGATGATCGGGCGGAAGCTTGTGTCATCCCATGCCATTCGCGCTGTTGAACTTGCCATGGAAGCGGCAGGCGGTGCCGGTTTCTATCGTGCCCAGGGACTCGAGCGCAAATTCCGCGACGTGCAGGGTGCGCGTTACCATCCAATGCAGCCCGGCCCGCAAGCCGAATACGCCGGCGCCATGGCGCTTGGCCTGCCGGTCGACAAGATTTTTTAAGCTCTCCCCTTCTCGTTATCGCGGTGAACACCTCTCAAACTCTGCCATCCCGGCGAACGCCGGAACCCAGACTTGCGACGAGTACACAAGTAGAAAGCCTGGGACTTCCGTCGGGATGACAGAATTAAGAATGCGTATGCCGGGATGACAAAGATAAAAAGTTTTTTCTCCTCCCCTGCACGATATCGGCGGCGGATTCCGGTTCAGAACACGAGCCGCTTGCCGACTGCCAGCGGCGCGAGCCTGTCCGCGCCGAAAGCGTTGGCAAGCGCGGTCATCGCGCGCCAACCCGTGCAGTGGCCGGCGGCGATCACCGCGAGATTGAAATGCGACATGGCCTCGACTGTCTCGGGAATAATCTTTTCGTTGCTCCCGGAGAGGTGCAGACCGCCTACGACAGCATGGAGCGGCACGTTGTCGAACCACGTCGCCGCGTGCCTTAACACATTTACGACACCGGCATGCGAGCAGGCGGTGAACACGACGAGGCCCTTGTCCCTGACATTCACGGCGACTAAGCGTTCATCCATGATGAGCTCGTCAAGCTCCCAGCCCTCGCCATCAAGCTTCTTGCGGTATTGGCCCGGAAGACCCTTTTCGAACGGCGTGAGGCGCGGGATTTCGCCGCTGACGAAGGCCATGCCATTGAACAGTTCCTGCGCTTCCGTCGTATTGATGACCTCTGCCCCGAACGCCGTTAGCTCTTCGATGGTCGGCACGTCCTCCATCAGCCTCATCTGGCCGTTGGGTTGCTTGGCCGCACGCGTGCGGAACATGTCCGGATGGGCATAGTAGGGGACTTTCCGGCCGCCGTTGCGGTCGCGGATGATCTGCAACGCCCTTAGCATGCCGCCGCCGTGGTCCCAGTGGCCGTGCGATAACACAATGGCCTCGACTGCCCCGAGGTCCGCACCGGTCCGCGAAACATTCTGCTCGAACGTGCGGTCTTCCGGCCCGGTGTCGAACAGCAGCGTCCTTGTCTCCGTTCCCAGGTGAATTGTTATCAGGCAGGAAAGTCCGTGTGCGGCGCAGCACAGGCACCCGCCGCCAAGAACCCAGTCGCCTTGCCGGCGCCGGCCGAGTGCTGCGAATTCGGTCTCCACGAAAGCTGGCACCGAGGACAGGCTGTCCGTCACGTTGTCCACGAGAATGAGTGCTTCGAGGCCGTCCACCACTCTGGGAGTTGGCATCTATTTCCTCCGCCCGCTTGGAAAGAACAGAAAGAATAATCGTTTAGGGCGGAGATTGATAGTGCCTGCCCGGTGCATGGCTTGACGTTTGTGACTGCCTGCGAAACAGCGGGCGGTGCTGGGTTTGCCGATTGATAAGATTTTTTAAGCGAGGTTTTATTCTCCCCTTCTCGTTATCGCGGTGAACACCTCTCAAACTCTGTCATCCCGGCGAAAGTCGGGACCCAGACTTGCAACCAGTACACATGCGGAAAGTCTGGGGTGACAGAAGTTAAGAGGGCGTTGGTCGGGATGACGGAAATGAGGGTAGCTGTGACAGAGCTCAGCCCTTCGGCAAGATGTTCTGGTTCAGGTGGAACACATTGTCCGGGTCATGCTTCGCCTTGATTTTCTGGAGCCTCGGATAATTTGGCCCATAGGCTGCGGCCACCTGATCGAGCGCCTCGTCGTCTCCCATATAGTTGACATAGCGGGCCGTGGACCTGAAGGGCTTCATGGCATCGTAGGTTTCGCGCGCCCAGGCGGTGCAGGCGCCCGTGGCGGCAGGGTCCATCCATTCGGAAAGAACCAGCAGATTGTAACCAACAGCGCGGTGCGGAAACGCTGTCGCATCAACCGGAACCCGGCAGGCCGCGCCATGGAAGTGTTCGATCAGCAGTTTCCCCATCGGCATCGGGCATTTTGCATAGCAGGCAATCATTGTGTCAATCGCGGCATCGCTCAGCTCTTTAAGAAAACTGGATTTCCAGTAATTGAGCGCGCCCTTGGGAAAACCCTCATCGAGCATGCCGTTGAGTGCGTTGTAGGGAATGGGACCGACCGCATCCATCACCGGAGGGCCGAAGGCCTTGACTGGCTTCATGGCTTTCTCGCCCGCAGCCAGATCGCCGCTATGGCCCACGACCAGTGCCGCAAGCTTCATGCCCGATCCGTCGGGTGCGTGAACCAGGGCACCGAAGGCAACAACTTCATCAGGCAAAGATTGTGTCATGTCGCGGTAATACCGCAGCACATCGCGCGCCTTGTCGAAGGGATGAGCGGCAAGGCCACCGGTAATCATCGGCCCCACGGGGTGAAGTTTGAATTCCAAGGAGGAGACCACGCCGAAATTGCCACCACCACCACGCACTGCCCAAAACAGATCGGTATTCTCATCGCCGCTCGCAGTGAGAACCTTGCCATCCGCCGTGACGATTTCAACGGAGCGCAGGTTGTCGAGAGCCATGCCATGTTTGCCCATGAGCCAGCCCAGGCCTCCGCCAAGAGTGAGCCCGGCGATCCCGGTTGAGGAGACAACCCCGCCCGTCGTGGCCAGACCGTGAATCTGGGTCTCACGGTTGAACTCGGCCCAGGTAACACCGCCCTGGGCGCGTGCTATGCGCGCCTTCGCATCAACATGAATACCCTTCATCGGTGCCAGGTCGATCATCAGTCCCTTGTCGACGGTTGCCCGTCCCGCCACATTGTGCCCGCCGCCACGCACCGCAATTTCAA
>CAZAMS010000092.1:0-2997 GCA_964486305.1 uncultured Aestuariivirga sp. | reverse complement strand
TGTCAACGCAAAGTGAGAATGTCCCCTTGTTGCGCAAAGTGAGAATGTCCCCTTTTGGGTTGGCAGGTTGTGGGTAAAGCGGGCGTAGCGCGCTATCAAAGGGCGCTGTAGCGGAGCCCGCTTTATCCACAGCCGTGGGCGGGTTGTGGTTTTGGAGTTTTGGCTGCGATGATGACGTCGATGCGGGCATCGATGGTTTTTTCATCTTCGGCGTGTGAAGGATGCGGCAGCTTGCGGACTGCGGTGATGTCAAGACGGCGGGTCTTGCAGGTGACCTGCAAAGACCCTTCGAGGAAGTGGCGCAGCGTCACCCGCGCCCCACGAAGCGCAATGCCGGCGTCTTTTGTTCTGACGCAATAGAGCGTGCCGGAGGTGCTGAATGTCAGGGCCTTGGACAACACACGTTCCTCCTGTCTGGCCAGTGCGGCGTCGAGCATCTCGGGGGTTTGGCTCCAGGGCCTGTGGGCATTGGCCTTGTCACGCGGGTCCACGGCAAACCTCTTGTTCCAGATGGCGATGAAGTGCGGCACAAAAGCCTGGGCGCTGGCGATGCTGGATATGCCCTCCAGCCGCATCTCCTTGATCAAACGGTCCTGCAGGGTCTGGTTGGCGCGCTCGACACGGCCCTTGGCCTGCGGTGTCAGGGCATGCACGGCTTCGATATCGAGGCGTTCGGTGACACGGCCAAACTCGGTCTTGCCGTCGCCGCTGTGCGCATCCTTGGCGTTGACACGGAATATCCCGTGCCGGTCACTGTAGAACGCCAGCGGTGTTCCATGGGCCAGCACATGCTCCCTGAGGGCCAAAAGATAGGCCCGTGTTGTCTCGGCGGGGGCAAATTGCAAGGCTGTCAGACGCCCCGTCGCATCGTCAATAAAGACAATCAGGGTGCAGCGCGGACCTCGTCCCTCGAACCAGTCGTGCGGCGACCCGTCGATCTGGATCAACTCGCCAAAGCGGGGCCGCCGCTCGCGCAATTGAAACACCCGCTTCTGCCGTCGGCGTTTGGGCCGCCATAATTTGTGTTTGATCTGCAAGCGCCGCACGCTCTCGCGCGAGATCGATATCTGGTCACGTTCACACAGCTTCTCAGCCGCAAGGGTCGGACCGAAGCCTTCATATCTGCCCCGTAAAAGCGTCACGATCTGCAACTCAGTCGCGGCGGAAAACCGCAAGGGCGATACCCGGCCCCGCTGCCGCGACACCAGCCCCGCGTCACCAAGATCGCGCCAGCTCCGCACCAGACGCTTCATCTGCCTCAGGCAAATCCCCAGCTGTTCAGCGCCTTCCCGCTGTAAAAGCCGACCCGCAGAAATCGCACGTACAACTCCTGCCCGCTCGCGCTCCTGCAAACTCATCGCCCAAATATCCCCCACCATCGCAACCCCTTCGGTTAAACCCAAAAGGGGACATTCTCATTTTGCTCAAAGGGGACATTCTCATTTTGCGCTAACATTTGAATACTTGCCCCTTGCCAAGCGCCTGAATTGGCGCAAGCATAGTGGTGCCGGATGCGCCCAGAGACGGGGCTTGAACCCCGCACACGGACGGTCCTGCAATGAAATTGGGAGGATCGAACATGGACGCCAACCTCGGCAGAAGGTCCCAGGGCTCGCGCTGCGTGGCACTCGTGGGCCCCTATCTCAGGGGCAAGACAACCCTTCTCGAAGCTATTCTCTTTCGTACCGGCGCCACGCGGCGCCAGGGCAAAATCTCAGAAAAATCAACAATAGGCGATGCGTCACCGGAAGCGCGCGGCCACGGCATGAGCGTTGAGCTCAATGTGGCCACGACCGACTATCTGGGCGAACGCTATACATTTCTGGATTGTCCGGGCTCCATCGAATTCAACCAGGACATTGGTGCTGCCCTGATCGGCTGCGATGTTGCCGTGGTGGTTTGCGAGGCAGATGAAAAAAAAGTTCCAGGCCTGCAACTCATCCTCAAGCGGCTGGATGAAATAGGCCTGCCGCGCGTTGTTTTCATCAACAAGATTGACCATTCGAACAAGACGCCCCATGCGGTGCTTGAATTCATGCAACCCGCCAGCAGCAAGCCTTTGGTTTTGCGGCAGTTGCCAATTTGGACCAATGGCGCTGTTTCCGGATTTGTCGATCTGGCCCTTGAACGGGCCTTTGTTTACCGTGAGCATGCGGAAAGCACGGTGATTGAAATACCGGCCGACATGAAGCCAGCGGAAAAAAACGAACGCTTTGCCATGCTGGAAAAGCTGGCGGACCATGATGATGAATTGCTGGAGCAACTGCTGGCTGACATGGAGCCGTCGCGCGACCGGGTTTTTGCCGATCTTTCGCGCGAACTGGCGGAAGGGCAGGTGACGCCGGTTTTCTTTGGTTCGGCTGAGCATGGCAATGGCATTGGCCGCTTGCTGAAGGCCTTGCGCCATGAGGCGCCAACCGTTGAGGCAACAGTCAAGCGCTTGGGCCTAACGAATGGTGCAGGGGTGACGGCGCAGGTTTTGAAAACCTTTCACACGGCCAGTGGTGGAAAGCTTTCGATCGCGCGGGTCCTGGCTGGCGAGCTGGCCGATGGCGCCGTGCTTTATGGCGCCAGTGGCCAGGAAGCGCGAGCCGCTGGTGTCTTTTCCATGCTGGGTGCGACGCCTACAAAAATGGCCAAAGCGGCATTGGGTGATACGGTTGCCCTGGGACGGCTGGAAAAAATCAACACGGGCGAGACAATTTCAACAGCCAAGGGTGCTGCCAAACAATTGGCGGCGCTGAAGCCCGCTCCGGGGGTTTACGGCGTTGCGGTTTCCGTCACAGACCGCAAGGATGAAGTGAAGCTCACGTCATCAATCGCAAAGCTGATGGAAGAAGACCCCTCGCTGTCGCTGGAGCACAACGCCAACACCCGTGAGATGGTATTCTGGGGGCAGGGCGAGGTGCATTTGCGCGTGGCACTTGAGCGCCTGCAGGGCAAGTTTGGGGTTCATGCAAAAACCCAACCCAGGCGCATTGGCTATCTTGAAACCAT
>CAZAMS010000091.1:0-21369 GCA_964486305.1 uncultured Aestuariivirga sp. | reverse complement strand
GTCACTGGGATAACGCAGCTTGCTGCGATCATAGCGGGCACGGTTCGCTTGCGTCCACATCGGCGGCCTCCGGGAGAATCACTCCGGCGCCATTGAATCACAACCGATTCAACCAATTCAAGGACTCGCCGGACAGACACTTAGACTTGAAGCCCTCTCAGGCGAGGCATCAGGACATCAAAAAAAATGTCGCTGTCCCTAAGTTCATAGGTACGGCTTGACCTTGGGTCTGAGGAAACCTTCAAGTCATATCCAAAACCGCTTACGAGCTTGTTCAAAAGTTCAGAGAAGGCAGGTTCATCATCAATGATGACAACTCGTCTCCCGCTCGCCAAATTCTTGTCGGCCATAGGCTTGGTTTCTCGGCTCACGATGCTATGGGCCCTGGAGCGTTTGGGGAGAGTGGACCATAGCTGCCCACTCCGGCTTTCAGTCCGGGGAAACAAGTTCACCTATCTGAGACGCGTGGCTCCAACCCATTGATATAACAAACATAAAGTACTAAAATACGTAGTCCACCATTCTTACTTTGAAATTTCTAACGGCAATTCAAGGAATAATGTAATGCGTATTTTTTGTGTGGTGATTTCGGTGTGTGTATTGAGCGTCTTATCAACCCGTGTCCATGCAGACGCTAAGTCCTATTGCGAGCTATTTGGCAGGGATTATGCCGATGGCAGAACGCTTGATGTGGAACAATGGCAGATCAGTTACCGCAATGCGTTTAGTTCCTGCATGACGCAATACACGTCCGGTGATCCAGCTCCAAAAAAGGAAAGCGCCGAAAAAGTAATCAAGAAAGCGGTGACCACGCCAACACAGGAGACTCCTCGCCGAAAAAGGACCCCGCTACTCGCACCCGGATCAGTCGCATGGAATGAGTATTGTGCGGCAAAGTATACCTCATTCAATAAAGTGACGGGTATGTATAAATCTTACAGTGGAAAGCCCAAACCTTGCCTTGTTCCTACAGGTTAGCGACTTAGTTCGTTCGTCAGATTGTCAAGGCTCGCGCCCCAGCCAGCTTTGCTGCCAGCGATCATGTCTGAGTCGTCAAATGCTGCAATCTGGTCGGTCAAGACCAGTCGTGTCATCGCACCTTCGGCTTTCAATTCGATTGAAATCAATGAAGAAGCCAATCGTGCCTCAGCCGTAGAGACAGTTTCAATCATCACAATGCGCTGCTCCGGCACAATGTCCTCATAGCGCGTATCGACATGAAAAATGAGATTCCCTTTTGAGCCGCATTTACTGATGTCACGCCCTCCGATCCGAAAATCAGTTTCAAGAAAGGCAATTGCGGCTGTATCTGAGGGAGGCCCCCAGCGCAGGCGCGCTTCGGGGTCCGCCCAAGCGGCAAATACCCGAGCAGGCGAAGCAGCATATCGGCGTTCAAGAACCATGGTGGCGTGTTTCACGCTTCGATTAGTCATGTCTTGCTCCCAGGATTTGAACCTTGTTCATTTAGGTAGTCGCCAAGTCTGTCGAGACGGCCCTCCCACATAATTTTTCGGGCGTTGATCCAGTGCCCGGCAGAGTTCAGGACGTCCGGTTCGATATGGTAAGTCCGTACGCGCCCACGCTTTTCAGATCGAACTAAACCACAGTCCCCCAAAACCTCGAGGTGCTGCATCACTGAGGGCAAAGTCATTGCGAGAGGTGCTGCGAGTGTGCTTACCGAAGCAGGTCCATCGCACAAGCGATCGACCATATTCCTGCGCGACTGGTCAGCTAAGGCGTGGAACAGTCGGTCTAGAGGTCCATGTTGGTTAAGCATATGCCTAAGTATCGTGCTTAAATCGATTAGTCAACAATTAGTTTGGCAGTTGGTTAACTATTTTTCCAGTGGTGGGGGAACTGGCAGGCTTAAACCATTTGCTTGCCTTTGCTGCAGCGCACGGGTATAGCCCCACCCGTTAAATACTCACGCGGGTGTTGGAACCGAGCATGGGAACGCAAGTTCCCCACATAGCGAAAGTTCCTTCCGGTGCCGGATAATCCGGTCACAACCATCCGCGGCGGATCAACCGGAGAAGGAAAAGACCATGGCTGTGCCAGAATTTACTATGCGCCAATTGCTTGAGGCAGGCGTTCATTTCGGACATCAAACCCACCGCTGGAACCCCAAGATGCAGTCGTATATCTACGGCTCGCGCAATGGAATCCACATCATCGACCTGGCCCAGACCGTGCCATTGCTGCATCAGGCCCTGCTGGCCGTGACGGCTGCCGTTGCCAAGGGCGGCCGCGTGTTGTTCGTGGGCACCAAGCGCACGGCGCAGGAACAGATTGCTGACAGCGCCAAGCGTTCGGCCCAATACTACGTGAACTCCCGCTGGCTGGGCGGCATGCTCACCAACTGGAAGACCATTTCCAATTCCATTAAGCATCTCCGCACCCTTGATGAGCAATTGGCCAAGGAAGGCATGGGCCTCACCAAGCGCGAATTGCTGTCTATTTCCCGTGAGAAAACCAAGCTCGACAAGGCCCTGGGTGGCATCAAGGATATGGGCGGTACACCCGACATCCTGTTCGTGATCGACACGAATAAGGAAGCCTTGGCAATCAAGGAAGCCAATCGTTTGGGCATTCCGGTTGTGGCGATTATCGACACCAACTCGGATCCTGCTGGCGTGAACTACCCCATTCCAGGAAATGATGACGCGGGCCGCGCTGTGGCGCTCTATTGCGACCTCATCGCGCGCGCCGCCATCGAAGGCATCGCGCAAGCCCAGGGCTCTTCCGGCCATGATGTCGGCGCCGACGAGAATCCGATAGCAGAAGCCGTATCCGCTGAATAAACAATACTCAGGGGCCTGCGATCAGAGCGGGCCCTTATTCCATTTTTGAAAGAGGATGATCATGGCCGAGATTACAGCTGGCATGGTGAAAAGCTTACGTGAAACAACCGGCGTAGGCATTATGGACTGCAAGGCAGCCCTTGCCGCCACCAATGGCGACATGGATGCAGCTGTCGATTGGCTGCGTGCCAAGGGCCTGGCCAAGGCCGCCAAAAAATCAACCCGCGTAGCCGCCGAAGGCCTCGTAGGCATTGCTGTGAACGGCACCACGGGTGCTGCTGTCGAAGTGAACTCCGAAACCGACTTCGTGGCCCGCAACGAAAAGTTCCAGGCCATGGTGGCAGAAATTGCCAAGCTGGCGCTCGCCGCTGGTGGCGATACAGAAAAATTGAAAACCGCCAAGTTCCCCGGCTCGCAACATGCGGTGGCCGAATATGTGGCCGAAATGGTGTCCACCATCGGCGAAAACATGGGCGTGCGCCGCACTTCATCGCTCAAGGTAAACAATGGCGTCATCGGTTCCTACGTACACAATAAGGCGGCTCCCGGCCTGGGCAAGATCGGTGTTCTCGTGGCGCTTGAGTCAACCGGCAACAAGGAAGAGCTGGCAGCTTTTGGCCGCCTGCTCTCCATGCATGTCGCCGCAACCAACCCGGTTGCCATGGATTTGGCCGGTGTTCCTTCTGAAACCCTGGCCCGCGAAAAGGCCATTCTCGAAGAGAAGAATGCAGGCAAGCCTGCGAACGTCTTGGATAAGATCATCGCCTCTGGCCTCAAGACCTATGCCAAGGAAAACTGCCTGTTGGAGCAGGCCTATGTGCATGACAGTAGCAAGTCGGTAACCCAAGTTCTTGGCGAAGTGGGCAACAAGTCCGGCGCGCCCATCAGGCTCCTGGGCTATGTGCGCATGCAGCTCGGTGAAGGCATTGAAAAGGCAGTCGATGATTTCGCTGCCGAAGTGGCCAAGGCGGCCGGTCAGGCTTGATTGGGATGGATTAAATGTGATGGGCCTGGGTGACCGGGCCCATTTCTATTGATCAGCTGCATTTGCCAAAAACCGCTGGCCCGCCAATTTTTGCCGCAGGTGCCGGACGATAGCCAGGAGCCGAAGCCACAGGAGCTTGCTGCCCGCTCTGTTTCTTGAGTGCTTTCAGGTCATCCGCGATATTAAGGTCGGGACCATCCCCATCGTCATTGTCGCCATCGTCTCCGGAACAAAATCCGAGTTCAATGAAGGCCCAAATTGGCCCGACAATCGGAATGAACTGGATTAAATACCACCATCCAGACTTGCCACGGTCGTGATAGCGCTTCACCGTTATGCAAAATGCCATCCAAATCAGAAAAATTGCAAATACCGCAAGTTCTGCCGCATACATCGGGTCTATGCTGTAATTTGGTTCATCCACCAGTATCCTGTTGATGTCATCACCGGACAACTGCAGACTGAGCAAAACCACGAAGACAATTATGATACAAATGGTTACCAGTTGAGCCAGCCACCACTTGGCTCGACCTATTTGCCCCGAAGGGCTGAACAAGAAAGCAAGCATGTGAAGTTTCCTTTCGACCCAAATTAAACCGCTTTCGCTTACCCGATGGTTAAGGGGCCTAACTTGCCGATGCCCTTGATTAAAGTGAAAAATCCCCTAAGACGAATCGGCCTTGAATGCCTAGAATGCCCAAAATATGGGGCCTTTTCCTTATTGGAATGTCAAAACTCATGAGCAAACTCACCTACAAGCGAATTCTTCTCAAAGTCTCGGGTGAGGTGCTGATGGGCAATCAGGCCTTTGGCATTGACCTTGATACGGTGGCCCGCGTGGCCGATGAAGTCATTGCCTGCGTCAAGGCCGGAGCCCAGGTGGCACTGGTGATTGGCGGCGGCAATATCTTCCGGGGCCTTGCGGGTGCTGCCAAAGGCATGGAGCGGGTAAGCGCCGACCACATGGGCATCATGGCGACCATCATGAACGCCCTGGCCATGCAGGGCGTATTGAAATCAAAGGGTATTGATGCCCGCGTTCTCTCGGCCATTGCCATGCCAACCGTCTGCGAAACTTATTCACCCGCCAAAGGCATTCATCATCTGGAAAAGGGCAGGGTGGTGATTTGTGCGGCAGGCACAGGCCTGCCCTTCTTTACCACCGATACAGGCTCCGCCCTTCGTGCTGCTGAACTGCAATGCAATGCCCTGTTCAAGGGAACCAGCGTTGACGGTGTTTATGCCGAAGACCCAAAGCGGAACCCCCAAGCCCAGCGCTTCGAGAAGATTACCTTTAACGAGATTCTAAGCCGGGATCTGCGCATTATGGACCCCGCCGCAATCGCACTTGCACGGGACAACGGGATTCCGGTAATTGTATTTTCCATCCGTGAAGCGGGCGCCGTCTCAAAAGTCTTGAACGGAGCTGGCCGCTTTACCTTAGTGACGAAGGACTAGCCCATGGCGCAACCCATTCCCTTTAACGCCGCTGATATCAAGCGCCGCATGCATGGCGCCACGGAATCCCTGAAGCATGATTTCGGCGGGTTGCGCACCGGCCGTGCTTCCATAACTCTTTTGGAACCCGTTCAGGTGGATGCCTACGGCGCCATCATGCCGCTAAATCAAGTGGCTTCCGTCACAGTTCCGGAAGCGCGCCTTCTGCAAATCAATGTCTGGGACAGGGGCCTGGTGATTGCCGTTGAGAAGGCCATTCAAGCTTCAAACCTTGGCCTTAATCCACAAACTGAAGGCCAGGTCATTCGTTTGCGCATGCCGGATTTGACTCAGGATCGACGCAAAGAACTCGTTAAAGTTGCCCATCAATACGCTGAAAAGGCCCGCATTGCCGTGCGCAATGTCAGGCGCGACGGCATGGACCAGTTGAAGGCATTGGAAAAAGATCACTTGCTGAGCGAAGACGAGCACAAAAAAAAATCAGAAGAAACCCAAAAGATGACCGATGAGACGATCAAGGAAATTGATGCTTCTTTGAAATCAAAGGAAGCAGAAATCATGCAGGTTTGAGGGGCTGCAACGCGCCATGCTGACCAGACCGACCACTGTACCCCGTCATGTTGCCATCATCATGGATGGCAATGGGCGTTGGGCCGCGCGCCGTGGCTTGCCGCGGTCGGCAGGTCATAAGGCTGGTGTTGATGCGCTGCGCCGGGCGGTAAGGGCGGCTGCCGATCTTGGCATTGAATACCTCACGATTTATTCTTTCAGTTCGGAAAATTGGTCACGTCCGGTGGTGGAAGTTTCGTTTCTGCTTGATCTCCTGCGCCGGTTTATTCGTCAGGACGTGGCTGAACTGCACCACTCAGGCGTAAAAATTAAAATTGTCGGCAGCCGTGATGATCTTGAGCCCGGCATGGTCTCCTTGCTTGATGATGCCGAGCGGCTTACGCAGGAAAACTCAAAACTAAATCTGGTTGTTGCTTTCAATTATGGCAGCAGGCAGGAAATCAGCCGCGCCATGTCTGCCATTGCCCGGAAGCTTGAAAGCGGCGAAATCTCCAGGGCTGATATTTCTCCGGAAATGATTTCACGGAATTTGGATACCGCCGGAATTCCGGATCCCGACCTTCTCATTCGCACCGGCGGCGAGCAACGCATCTCGAATTTTCTTTTATGGCAGTGCGCCTATACGGAGTTTGTTTTTGTGGACGAATTCTGGCCCGATTTTAGCAAAGAGATATTTGTCCGGGCCCTTGATGAATTTCGCCTTCGCGACCGTCGCTTTGGTGGCATCGAAGCCCAAACCGCATGACGCCTGTGAAGCCGGCGAATTGGAGCGACCTCGGCACGCGGACACTCTCCGCGCTAATTCTTATTCCGGCGGCCATCGCCTGTGCCTGGTTTGGCGGACTCTGGTTTAAGGGTTTTGTTTTGCTTCTCGCCGGGTTGATCGCCCATGAATGGGTTTCCATTGTTCATCCCAAAAACGTTGCCCAGTATGTCCTGCACGTGGCAAGCGCCCTTTGCAGCACACTGTTGCCTGATATGTACGGGCCTCAAATTGCTCTTCTTGGCATCTTGGGTTTGGCGCTCATCTCTGGACTCATGGTCCGTTTTGGGAATGCCGTTTCCAGCAAATGGAGCTATCTCGGAATATGCTATGTGGGATTTCCGGCTTTGGCCTTTACGCTCCTGCGCAATGATCCCGACCTTGGATTTGCTGCTATCCTCTGGATATTTCTGATTGTCTGGGCGGCCGATATTCTTGCCTATTTTGCCGGACGGATCCTTGGGGGCCCTAAACTTGCCCCGATGATATCACCCAAGAAGACCTGGGCTGGCCTCGCGGGGGCTGTGGCAGGAAGCACACTAGTCTCAAGTATTTTTGCCTATGCATTCCATCTGAATGGCGTTTTGACCCTGGCCATTCTCGCAGGCTGTCTGGCCGTCGTGGAGCAGGCCGGGGACCTTTTTGAGTCATCTCTCAAGCGATTTCATGGGGTTAAGGACTCCGGAGCACTTATTCCGGGCCATGGTGGGGTTATTGACCGGGTGGATGGGCTGATCGCCGTGGCGGTCGTTGCAGCCTTGATCGGGCTTCTTCACGGCCAGGGGGTAAGTACTGCGCGCGGATTGCTACAGTGGTAACCATATTTTGCCGAAATGTTGACTTAAATGCAGGCTTGTGTGGTTAATGAAGGGTGAATCACAATAACCGCACTGGCATAGGCCTTGCGAGGTTTGTGTCGGACTTGGGTAATTCGGGCAAAAACGTCTGAATATGGTTCGGGGAGAGTTGGGAACAATCCATGGATTTTCTGAATTATATACAGTTGCCCTTCGGCTATCTTCTGCCCTTCATAGCCGCCCTTACAGTTATCGTTTTCATTCATGAGCTTGGTCACTTCATGGTGGCACGCTGGTGTGGTGTTGCCGTGGAAGTTTTTTCAATTGGTTTTGGCCGTGAAATCTACGGCTGGAATGACAAGTATGCCACCCGTTGGAAAATTTGCTGGTTGCCTCTGGGTGGCTATGTCAAGTTTGAAGGCGATGCCAATCCAACGAGCTTTCCGCAAGCGGTGCCTGAAACTGTGGCCATCCGTTCTGCCGGTAATTTTCATGGAAAACCTGTTTGGCGGCGGGCTGCCGTTGTGGCCGCCGGCCCCATAGCCAACTTTGTTCTCTCGATCCTGATTTTTGCCAGCGTGTTTGCCTTTGTTGGTATCCCAATGAATGAGCCACGCGTCGGAGAAGTGCTGCCGGGAAGTGCGGCCGAAAAGGCCGGCATCAAAAACGGAGACCTTATTGCTGCCATTGATGGCCAGAAAATCGAAACCTTTAGCGATATCGTAAAGTCTGTTTCGTTTCGCGGCGGGGAGCAGTTGAATGTAACAATTACCCGCAACGGAACACCCATTGATCTGCGTGTCGTGGCAGGTATCTTGGAAGAACCGGATGGTTTCGGCGGAACATCCAAGCGCGGCCTTTTAGGGATATCCCCGCCGAAGGATGTTACAGCCTCGCCTTTGCACCGTCTTTCAATACCGGCAGCGATTGTTCAAGGCACGAATGAAACCTGGCGAATCATATCAGTGACTTTTAAGTATCTTGGCAAATTGGTTCAGGGAAATGAGAGCTCAAAGCAAATTGGTGGCCCTGTTTCCATTGCCAAAATGGCGGGTGATGCGGCTTCCTCTGGCGTCGTTCGATTCGCTATTTTCATTGCTTTCCTGTCGACAAGTGTCGGGCTTATTAACTTGTTTCCAATCCCAATGTTGGATGGTGGACATCTGGTTTACTACGCCATCGAAACAGTGTCGGGAAAGCCGCTGGGACAACAGGCCCAAGAATGGGGTTTTAGAGTGGGTTTATCACTCGTCGCAATGTTGATGGCCTTTGGCTTTTGGAATGATTTAACGAGGCTTTTTGCAATGATGGTTGGGAGTTGAAAATAAGACTATCTTTTATTTGCAAAGCAGTTGAAAGACGTTAAAACACGCGGCGGGCGTAGTGATTTGCGGGACGGTTAAATCTAGTGAAGAATGGTCTTTTGATGCGCATGAAGCTCCTCTGTTTGGCACTGTTGGCCCTCGTTCTGTCCTTTGTCATGCCGGTGGCTTTGCCCGGTGGCTGGGCAGAGCAGGCCTATGCCGAAACCATTGCCCAGATTAGGCTTGAAGGTAATCAGCGGGTTGAGGAAGAAACCGTTCTCTCCTATTTGCAGTTTTCACGCGGTGACGAGTTCGATCCGGAAAAGATTGATGAGTCAATCAAGGTGCTGTTTCAAACCGGACTTTTCTCCGATGTTCAAATGTTCCAGCGTGGCAGCACCCTGGTCATCAAGCTGGAAGAAAATCCGCTCATCAACCAGGTCAACTTCGAGGGCAACAGCGAGATTGATGACGCGGCCCTGGCAAAGGAAGTTGAAGTCCGTGAACGGATGATTTTCACCAAGGCGCGGGTACAAAGCGACACCCAGCGGGTGTTGGCGCTCTATCAGAAAACCGGTTTTTACAATGTTCGCGTGGCTCCCAAGCTCATTCGCCTGCCTGAGAATCGCGTCAATCTGGTTTTTGAGGTAACCGAGGGATCGGAAACAACGGTCAAGACAATTGGTTTCGAGGGCAATGAGGCCTTTAGTGATAGCGCATTGCGCGGCATCATCGGCACTCAGGAAACGAGTTGGTGGAATTTCTTCCAGAAGAACAATACTTATGATCCTGATCGCCTGGAGTATGACAAGGAGCTGTTGCGCCGCTACTACCTGAGGCATGGCTTTGCGGATTTCAATGTTATTTCCGCTGAGGCACAGCTCTCGCCAAACGGAGACTACTTCGAAATCGCTATCGTGGTTGAAGAAGGGCCGCGCTACACGATTGCTGATGTTGCAGTGAACATCGGTGATACGAATTTGGATCCGGAACGCCTGAAGGAAGTCATCAAGACCGGTGTTGGCGACGCTTACAATGCAACCAAGGTTGACCGGACCGTTGAGAATCTGGCCCTGGAAGCCAGCAGGCAGGGCTTCGTCTTCGCCAAGGTTGAACCCAAGGTGGACCGCAATGCAGGGCAGGGCTCACTGAACATCAGCTACAACATTGTTGAAGGCCGCCGCGCCTATGTTGAGCAGATTATTATTGAGGGCAATACCCGCACGCTGGATGAAGTCATTCGCCGCGAACTGCTTATATACGAGGGCGATGCCTTCAACCGGACCCTTGTCGAGCGCGCCCGTCGCCGCCTGACCGCCCTTGATTTCTTTGAGAAAATTGATTTCCAGGAAGAGGATGGTTCTGCCCCCGATAAAATCAACCTGGTGGTGCTTGTTACCGAAAAATCCACGGGAAAGATCAGCTTCTCGGTGGGGTATTCGTCAACCGAACAGGTCGTGGGATCAGTTGCACTGAGTGAGCGCAATCTGATGGGCCGGGGCCAGTATGTGAAACTGAACACCACCTTAAGCTTTAAGCGGCAGCAGGTCGATTTCAGTTTCACTGAACCCTATTTCATGGGCATGCCAATATTAGCTGGCATTGATCTCTTTGCGACAAGGACGGACAATATCGACGATTCGTCCTATAAGGCGAGCACCATCGGTGGAGCCTTGCGTACCGGATTCAAGCTCGACGAATATTCAGCTTTGGGCTTCAAATATATTTTGGCCTATAGCGATGTTTTCGGCATCGATCCTGACGAATCTTCGCCCACAATTATTGCACAGGAAGGTTCAAGATGGAAATCGTCGGTAGGTGTCAACTACACTTGGGATGATCTCGATGATCCAAACCGCCCGACACTGGGCTACAGAGGGAAGCTTGATTCCGAAATCGCGGGCCTTGGTGGCGATGTCTACTATGGCCGCGTGGAGGCTCATGGCTGGTGGTTCATGCCACTCTACGAGGAATCAATTGTTCTGAAACTCGAAGGCAACGCGGGCCACATTGAGAGCTTTAACGGCACTGATGTTCCATTGACGGATCGTTTTTTTAAGGGTGCTGAAACGTTCCGAGGCTTTGCGCAAGTGGGCGTGGGACCGAGGCAGGTCAGCAACGGGGGCGGCACCGATTCAATTGGTGCCCAAACCTATGCTATTGGCACGGTCGAGTTGACCTTTCCTGTAGGCTTGCCGGAACAATGGGGTATTGAAGGTGCAGCATTTACTGATTTCGGAACGGTGTTTGATGTGCCTGAAACGGCCACAGATCCCGGAGGATGTACGGTCCCGACCGGCTGCACGGTGTTTGATTCCGCGACCTTCCGCGCTTCAGTTGGTGCTGGTCTCATTTGGCAGTCGCCCTTCGGTCCGCTCCGATTTGAAGTGGCCTATCCGGTCATGAAGGCAAGTTTTGATGAAACCGAATACTTCCGCTTCTCCATCGGAACGCGCTTCTAGACCTTTGAAATTGCGGTGCTAAAGTCAATCGGACGGCTCCCTAGCGCGTGATCAGGTTAAGTGGGTACCGGTTAACCGTCCGATCACGCGCCAGCATTAAACCGACGATCACGTTTGTCACTTTAGGTCGGCTCGACCTAAAGTGACCGTGATCTAGGGCCGTCCGAATTTTTATGGGAATGGCAACATGGCTGAAGAAATCCCGGCAAAAACCCTGATGAGCGCCGACATCGCCCGCATCATGAAGTTGTTGCCTCACCGCTATCCCTTTCTTCTCATCGACAAGATGATTGATATGGATGGCGAAGAGTCCGGCACCGCCATCAAGAACGTCACCATCAACGAACCGTTCTTCCAGGGTCATTTCCCCGGCAAGCCCGTAATGCCTGGCGTTCTGCTCGTGGAAGCCATGGCCCAAGCCGCAGGAGCCCTTGTGCTGAATCATCTGGGCGATGCCCACGCTGGAAAACTGGTGTTCTTCATGTCGATCGACAAGGCACGCTTCAGAAAACCGGTGCTGCCCGGTGACGTTGTCCACTTCCACGTCAAGCTTTCCAACAAGCGGGCGCCGGTGTGGAAATACTGGGCTGAAGCCCACGTGGACGGCAAGAAAGTGGCAGAGGCAGAAATCGGCGCGATGCTGATGAATGAGCGCTGAGCGGCGATCTACTTTCCACGCTTGCTGATCGACACATAATCGCGCTTTTGAGGGCCATCATAGAGCTGGCGCGGTCTGCCAATGCGCTGGCTTGGATCCTCGATCATTTCCTTCCACTGGGAAATCCAGCCCACGGTGCGCGCCAGGGCAAAGAGCACGGTGAACATGGAAGTCGGGAAACCCAAGGCCCGCAGGATGATGCCGGAATAGAAATCCACATTGGGATAGAGCTTGCGGTCAGTGAAGTACTTGTCGTTCAGGGCAACGCGCTCAAGCTCGCGCGCCACGTCAAGCAGCGGATCATCCTTGATGCCCAGTTCGGTCAGAACCTCATGGGCCGTCTGCTGCATGATCTTGGCGCGCGGGTCATAGTTCTTGTAAACCCGGTGGCCAAAACCCATCAGCCGCATGTGCGAATTCTTGTCCTTCACCTTCTCGATAAAGGCCGGAATTTTATCGACCGTGCCGATCTCGCCCAGCATGTTCAAAGCTGCTTCATTGGCCCCGCCGTGGGCCGGCCCCCAAAGGCAGGCGATGCCTGCAGCAATACAGGCGAACGGATTTGCGCCTGACGAGCCTGCCAGCCGCACTGTTGAGGTCGAGGCATTCTGTTCATGGTCCGCATGCAGAATGAAAATGCGGTCCATAGCGCGCGCGAGAATCGGGTTCACCTTGTATTCCTCGCACGGCACCGCAAAACACATGTGCAGGAAATTGGCGGCATAGGACAGGTCATTGCGCGGGTAAACAAAGGGCTGACCGATGTGATATTTATAGGCCATGGCCGCAATCGTCGGCAGCTTGGCAATCATCCGGTGCGAGGCGATTTCGCGCTGGCGCGGATCATTGATATCGGTTGAATCGTGATAGAAGGCCGACATGGCGCCTACCACGGCGACCATGACCGCCATCGGATGAGCGTCACGCCTGAAGCCCTGATAGAAACGGGCCATCTGCTCGTGAATCATCGTGTGGTGGGTAATGGCATGCTCAAAGCTGCGGCGCTGCGCCTGGGTTGGCAGCTCGCCATAGTAAAGCAAATAGCAGGTCTCGATGAAGTCGCCATTCTCCGCAAGCTGGTCAATGGGATAGCCGCGATGCAGAAGAATGCCTGCATCGCCGTCGATATAGGTGATCTTGGATTCGCAAGCGGCGGTTGAGGTGAAACCGGGATCGAAGGTAAAAATTTTGCCGTCCGCATAAAGCTTGCTGATGTCAATCACATCGGGCCCAAGCGTGCCTTTTTTCACCGGCAAATCAAAGGTTTTCCCCTGATAGGAAAGCTTCGCCGAATTTACTGCGTCAGTCATCAAGGACCTCTCAATTTGTATGATAAGAGCTTATTGCAGCGCAGCACGAAGGTCAAATCACCTGATCTTTAATTCGTTCGAAGGATTCATGACAGCCCAAAACCTCCAGCACATCGAAGATGGGAGGTGAGGTTGAGGTTCCTGTTAGCGCCGCGCGTAAAGGTTGCGCCAGCTTGCCAAGTTTCAAGCCCTTTGCATCCGCATGGGCCTTCACCGCGGCTTCAATGAGGGGCGCTGTCCATTCATTGCAAGCCTCAAGTACTGGCAGCAATTCCTGCAAGGCAGCCTTGCCGCCATCTGCGATAATCTGCTTGGCCTTTTCATCCATTATGAGAGGCCGCACTGCAAATAGGTACGCCGCGCCATTCTTCAATTCAACCAAAGTCTTGGCCCGTTCCTTGAGGCCAGCCATGGCCTTCTTCAACTGTGCGCGTTTCGTGTCATCCAGCTTGCCAAGCAGTTCAGCACCGCCTTCTGCATGGGGAAGAAAAGCAATCAGTTCACGGAGCAATTCTCCATCATCCATGTGCCGGACATAATGGCCATTGAGATTTTCGAGCTTGGCAAAATCAAAGCGCGCCGGCGATTTTCCGATGTTGCCGAGTACAAACCATTCCACCAGTTGGGACGTGGAAAAAATTTCATCATCACCATGGCTCCATCCCAGACGCGCGAGGTAATTGCGCAAGGCCGCAGGCAGATACCCCATGGCGCGATAGGCCTCAACACCAAGGGCCCCATGGCGCTTGGAAAGTTTTGCCCCATCGGGGCCATGAATGAGCGGAACATGGGTCATGTTCGGCACAGTCCAACCCATGGCGAGGTAAATTTGCGTTTGTCGCGCCGCATTGGTGAGGTGGTCAACCCCACGGATGATGTGGGTCACACCCATATCGTGGTCATCGACCACCACGGAAAGATTATAGGTGGGGTTGCCATCGGAGCGCAGGATGATGAGATCATCCAGGTCCTTGTTGGGAAACACCACGCGGCCCTGGGCGTTATCCTGGATAATGGTTTCACCCTGTTGCGGGGCCTTGAAGCGGATAACCGGATTCACTCCGGCGGGAGCGTCTTTGGGATCGCGTTCGCGCCAGGTTCCATCATAGCGGATGGGGCGCTTCTCGGCCTCGGCCTTGGCCCGCATGGCGTCAAGCTCCTGCGGGCTGCAGTAGCAATGATAGGCGTGGCTCGCGGCCAATAGCTGTTCTGCCACTTCGCGGTGACGCGATGCACGGGCATGCTGGGACACCGCATCCCCATCCCAGGTCAATCCCAGCCACGTCATGCCAGCGATGATGGCCTTGATGGCCGCATCCGTTGAGCGCTCACGGTCCGTATCTTCAATGCGGAGCAGCATCTTGCCGCCCGCGTGCTTGGCAAAGGCCCAGTTGAACAAAGCCGTGCGGGCGCCGCCGATATGCAGGTAACCGGTGGGCGAGGGGGCAAAGCGTGTAACGACGGGCAATGACATGAACACCGTTTTCCTTGTAGGCTGGTGGCGGGGATGGTGCCCGAAGGCATGGGATTAGGCAATTAGCACAAGCCCCTGGGGCACGTAAGAGGGGGCAGGCGTGGCGGGCAAGCTGCAGGAACTGTGGGAAGCGCAGCTTGGTGCCACCGTGCTCTGGGCCCCTGTGGCACTCACCCTTGGCATCTGGACCTATTTTGCCCTTCCGCAGGAACCGGCGCTTTCGTTGACCGGTTTCTTCATGCTCCTGGCCATTGTTTTATTCTGGAAGGCCCGTGCCCGCATGGGACTGCTCCTCCTGGCCATTCTCCTCAGCGGATTTGTATTGGCGAAAGTCCGCGCTGAAATCATTGCAACGCCGCTGCTGAAGGCAACGACGGGTGAAATTGTCGTGAGTGGCATTGTGCTGGATGTTGAACGCGCTTCGGAAAAGCGGCGTACCATCATTCTCCAGCCCAAGGAAATCGAGAGCATGACGACCGCGCAATTGCCGCGCCGCTTGCGCCTGTCGAATTCAATCAGAAACGGCGAACCGGTAACCGGGAACCGAATCGCGTTTAAGGCGAGGCTCAGTCCGATCCCATCACCAACCATGCCCGGCGGGTTTGACTATGGCAGGCAGCTCTATTTTGATAGCATCGGTGGCACTGGCCGGATTACTTCAAAAATTGATCAGCTCGGCAGCACAACATCTGCCTCCCTCTGGCTTTCGGGTGCGTTGAATAATTTGCGCCAGGAAATTGGCAGCCGCATTCGTCAGCATTTGAATGGGGCCATTGCAGCTTTTGCTGAAGCCATGATTACGGGTGAGCGCGCATCTATCCCCAAGGAAATCAATAAAAGCCTGCAAGTATCAGGGCTTGCCCATGTTCTTTCAATTTCTGGACTACATATGTCACTTGCCGCAGGTGGCGTGTTTTGGATTGTCAGAGCCTTTCTTGCGCTGTTCCCTACAATCGCCCAGCGTTGGCCCATCAAGAAATGGGCGGCAGGGGTGGCCCTGGTTTTTGGCTTTGCCTATATGTTGCTGGCCGGATCGGGAGCCGCAACTCAACGTTCCTACATCATGCTGGCGGTGGTGTTTCTGGCTATCATCGTGGACAGGCCCGCCATATCGCTGCGCAATTTGGCTCTCGCCGCTTTTCTCATCTTGATCCTGCAACCGGAATCCGCCATACAGGCAAGCTTCCAAATGTCCTTTATGGCGGTCATGGGTCTTGCCGCCTTTTTTGAATATTGGAACCGGCCAAAACCAGAGCGGGATTACCGGATAGAAAGTAAAAGAATTTTCTACGCGCGGAAAATTTACAGTATCGCGCTGGCCTCAATCCTCACGACGTTGATTGCGGGAGGTTTCTCATCGATCCCTGCGGCCTATCATTTCGGCAGGTTGGCGCCCTATGGCGTTCTGGCCAATGGCTTGGCTATTCCCATAATCAGTTTTGCCGTGATGCCCTTTGCCGTTCTGAGTGTTGTTTTAATGCCTCTAGGGCTGGAAGGCTGGCCCCTTACGGCACTTGGCAAGGGATTGGAAATGGTGATTTCCATTTCTGATGGTGTTGCAGCCTTGCCTGGCGCTCAACGCGTCATTCCTCAACTGCCACTTGCAAGCGCAATGGTTTTGGCCCTGGGTGCTTCAATTCTGTGCTTGTCTGTCCGCCAGGCAAAATATGCCGGCTGCGCTCTTTTATTCTCCGGACTTGTGATGGCACAGGTCAATACCTTTCCTGATATTTTGATTGAGCGAACGGCAGCCAATACGGCGTATCGCAATAACAATGGCGAACTTGTGTTTGCGAACCCGCACAAGGGCCGCTTTGCTGCTGAAAAATGGCTGCAAGCCAATGGCGAGGAAACTGAATTTAAAGAAGCGGTGGCGCGGGCAGGGTGGGCATGTGAAGCTCGTTTCTGCCGCACCGAAGTAAAAGACAAGGTGATTGGCTATTTCATGGAAGGCGAGGGCGCTGCTCCGTCCTGTGCCGGACTTGACATGGTCATTGCGGCCTATCCCCTGCGCGGGGCCTGCAAATCGGTGGCGACCAGAATTGATCGTTTTGATGTCTGGCGCATGGGATCCCATGCAATTTCCATAAATGGCGATACTCTTCATGTCGCAACAGCGCGGGGATTGAGTGGAAACCGGCCATGGGTTGTCGTGCCTGAACCCCGCAAGAAAACCAGCCTGACCCGTTGACGCGGCGCTTCGACACATTCAACTTTGTGCCATCTTGGTCCATTTCGTGGAACATGAATTCTCCACTGAAAAAGACCGGTATCACGGAACTGCGCCATGAGATCGATGTTGTCGATGAAAAGCTCATCAAGCTTCTGGCAGAACGCCAGCGTCTTGTTGAAGCAGTCATTGCGGTGAAGCACAGGGACGGCATGCCGGCTCGCATTCCAGCCCGTGTTGATTACGTGATTGACCGGGCCCGCGTCCTCGCCCGCGCCCACCACCTTGATCCCGCCCTGGCTGAATCAATCTGGACCGAAATGGTGGAGTGGTTTGTGGCCCATGAGGAGCGCACACTGGATATGAAAAATTAGCCCCGGGAACTACCCGCAAATCGCCTTCAGGTCTCTCCACTGGTCCTCGGATATCGGAGGCTTGAGTGGAGTTCCGGCCGGCAATGGTTGAATAAGTCCGATGCGCTCCGTCGTCACGGGATGGGTGGAAAACACGGTCCCCAATTTCGACAGAGCTCCACCCGGAGATTTGCCTTCCTCATTCAGGATTTTTTCAAAGAAATGCTTCAGCTCCATCGGATCAATCCGCGCAGCACTAAGCATTGCGACCGCATAGGCGTCAGCCTCACGCTCCGCATCACGGCTGGATTGCAGGATGGCGGCAAGCCCGGCAAACGAACTGGCATTCGTTCCCCCTGATGTTCCCGTGGCAACGCTGAGCAAGACCTGCACGCCAGCGATGCGCACCAATTGCGCCTCAGGATGATGGTGGGCCGCATGGCCAATCTCGTGGGCCAGGACTCCTGCGACTTCACCCGGTGCAGCGGCACCTTTCAAAAGCCCGCGCGTAAGAACGATATGGCCGCCGGGAAGGGCGAAAGCGTTCATGATGGGGATGTCATAAATGCGAACCCGGAGCGGCGGCATATCGGGATTGCCCTCTGCAAGGTTTGCCAGCATCGCAGCGACGGCATTGTCTCCTGCGGGCGTATGGCAAACCTTGGCATTGTCAACCAATGAGGCCTCCATCTGGTCACCCACGCGTTTGCTCCACTCATCGGGGAGAAGCACCGCCAGCCTTTGCGGTGCAAAACTGAGGGTGAGATAGATGAGGCCAGCCAGAATCGTAAGGCCGCCGCCGATCCAAATGAACAGGCGCAAGGCGTGCTGGGGGTTAAATCCACCCTTCAGATGCGGAGCGGCAATTAACAGCTGCTGCGTGAAATCATCGCTGCGTATGCTGAGCCGTGCACCGGCCTGGCTGTCATGGGAGAGTCTTAGTGGTTGCCCACTGTGGGGCGGCTCAGTAGCGGTAAGTCCCGAAAGGTTCCACGTTTGAGCGGGAACGCTATCACCTGAGAAACGAAGGCCCGAAGTTTCGAGACTGACGATGACCTTCTTGTCCCTTGCCGTTTCCCCATCAAAATAAATCGCTTCATTCGTCATTAGACCACACCGAGGTCAAAGGCATCAGCCAGGCCTTCTCCAGTTCTGTCCAGTGCAGCCTGTGATTGCGCTATCCTGTCAACATCGATCAAGCCGATAACTTCCAGGCGGTCACACATATAGCGAATGAGCCGTTGCTGTATGAAGGGGCGGCCAATGCCAAGCGTAAAAATGAGGATCAACAGGTTGACGATGACGAGCGAAATCAGGCTCCCTGCCGTGGCGTTTAATCTGAATGTGGCGCTTCCGGCAGTTGTATAATTTGCAAATGTCGCAAGTTCTTTCGCCGAGTAAATCGCCCACAGCATTGGGATAACCAGAAACATTGCAAAGAAAGATACAGTAAGAACCGCGATAACGGTACCAGCCGTCCAGATTTGCTCCGGTGTCGGCTCAACGTCAGGCTTGCCGATTTCATCGAAAACTTTTTGCACCTCAGGCCCAAACAGGGCAGCTACTTCTGCACCAAAAAGAAAGATGAAAACAACAATGGCAACGAGGGAAAGAAACCAGCACATCGCATAGGTAGGGTAGAGCGGGCCAGCGCGCCCTTTGAATTTGAAAGCCAAATCGCCGAAGCGCATGTCGCCAATGATTTGTTCCTGCAGAACCGTGTTCAGGACGGGCGTTGACCAGCCGAGGGACATGCCACGCGCCATGAGTGAGCCGAAAAAGGTCAGGCTGTAAATCATGGAAGACCCCACCAGCGTTCCCCGGATGCCGCGCCACAGGGTGCGCGAAAGCTGATAGCGCCGGGCACGATAGAGCGCCGCCCCCCACAGCACGAAAATGAGAAGATACAGCAGGGCATAGACAGCAAAAAGGGCAGGGTGTTCCGGACCAAACGCAATGCTGATAAAGGCTATGACCAGCACAAATGGCAGCACAAACAGGCCAAACACGATCAGCGCGCCCTTGAATAGCTCAACTCCCCGCCCATTGTATTCCAGCGGCTGGCCATTGATATGAACGCAACTCCAGATATGCCTTCGCACATTGGTTTTGGCCCAAAAACGGTAAATTGTGAGGGTAATGAGGTTCAACAGGAAGTTGACAATGGCGAGTCGCCCCAAACCCGGACGGGGCACGTATTCAATGCGTATCGGTTCGCCTGTATTTCGGAGAGAATCTGCCATAGTTGCCAATCTGCCACGCCGGGACTCATTCGGAAATACCCATTATTCAACGCTAAATAAGGGCCTTAACTCGTTTGTTGCAGAAATGCCACAAGCCCCTGAATTGTGCATTTGCCGCAATTTTGCGCCACAATGAACCTTTCATCCGCCCAAATTGCCCCTTACCGTCACATTAACCCACAGGAGCTGAGACCTGTGGAATCAGAGCTTAAGAGGTTTCTGGGAAATATTGGGCGGGGTTGCTCTTGGTCATCAGGATTTTGGTGATGGAGAGGCAAGGCCGCCGTTTGTTTGAGCAGGAAGGACTGAAAGCTGTGTCGTCGTCACTGAAAACAGAACAAAAACGCTGACACAGGATACAATTATGGATGCGACTGTCATCTCAAAAACCCGGCTCCCAAGCCGACATGTAACCGTTGGGCCCCAGCGCGCTCCGCATCGCTCCTACCTCTATGCCATGGGCCTGAACGAGCAACAGATTAGCCAGCCCCTTGTTGGCGTGGCCAGTTGCTGGAACGAGGCTGCCCCTTGCAACATTTCCCTCATGCGCCAGGCCCAGTCGGTAAAGCGCGGCGTAGCCGCCGCCAGTGGCACCCCCCGCGAGTTCTGCACCATCACCGTCACCGATGGTATTGCCATGGGCCACCAGGGCATGAAGGCCTCCTTGGTGTCGCGTGAATGCATCGCCGACTCGGTTGAACTCACCATGCGCGGCCATTGCTATGACGCGCTCGTGGGCCTTGCCGGTTGCGACAAGTCCTTGCCCGGCATGATGATGGCCATGGTGCGCCTCAATGTGCCGTCCATATTCATCTATGGCGGCTCAATGCTGCCCGGCACCTTCAAGGGCCGTCCCGTCACCGTGCAGGATGTGTTTGAAGCCGTAGGCAAGCACAGCGTGGGCGATATGTCCGATGCCGATCTCCACACACTGGAGCAGGTCGCTTGCCCTTCAGCGGGCTCCTGTGGCGCCCAGTTCACCGCCAACACCATGGCAACCGTGGCAGAAGCCATTGGCCTTGCCCTGCCATACTCGTGCGGCGCACCGGCACCCTATGAGATCCGTGACACCTTCTGCTTCACCTCCGGTGAAAAGGTGATGGAACTCATCGCCCGCAATATCCGCCCGCGCGACATCGTAACTTTGAAAGCCCTGGAAAATGCCGCAACCGTCGTGGCAGCATCAGGTGGCTCCACCAATGCAGCCTTGCATTTGCCAGCCATTGCCCATGAATGTGGCATCAAGTTCGACTTGTTTGACGTCGCGGAAATTTTCAAGCGCACGCCCTACATCGCCGACCTGAAGCCCGGTGGCAAATATGTGGCCAAGGATATGTTTGAGGCCGGCGGCATTCCGCTGCTGATGAAAACCCTGTTTGACCATGGTTTCCTCCATGGCGATTGCCTCACGGTGACAGGCCGCACCCTTGCCGAGAACATGGCACCGGTAAAGTGGAACCCGGACCAGGATGTGGTTTATCCCGCCAACAAGCCCATCACCAAAACCGGTGGTGTCGTGGGCCTTAAAGGAAATCTCGCTCCTGAGGGTGCCATTGTGAAGGTGGCTGGCATGAAGAACCTGACCTTTACGGGTCCCGCCCGCTGTTTTGATTCCGAAGAGCTTTGCTTCGAAGCCGTCACCCACAAGAAATACAAGGAAGGCGAAGTGCTTGTCATTCGTTATGAGGGCCCGCGCGGCGGACCCGGCATGCGCGAAATGCTTTCAACAACGGCCGCCCTTTATGGCCAGGGCATGGGCGAGAAAATGGCACTCATCACCGATGGCCGCTTCTCTGGGGCCACACGCGGTTTCTGTGTGGGCCATGTGGGCCCGGAAGCGCAGTTGGGTGGACCCATTGCCTTGCTGCGTGACGGCGACTTGATCACCCTCGATGCCATTAAAGGCACATTGAGCTGCAACGTGAGCGACGCTGAATTTGCAACCCGCAAGAAAAGCTGGAAGCCCAAGGACCATGGCTATGGTTCCGGCGCTTTGTGGAAATATGCCCAACAGGTAGGCC
>CAZAMS010000090.1:0-3166 GCA_964486305.1 uncultured Aestuariivirga sp. | reverse complement strand
AGCGGTTTGGCGGCAAGGACATGCTCCAGCATACTGATGTGGCGCAGGCCACATTCGGCGGGATGATTCCATCCCGCCGGGACTGGCTGTGTGGCATTTACGCCGCATTAATGATGTTTTTTCGGCCCCTGAGAATCAGGCTTAGTTCTGTCATACTTCCCTGCCAGAGCCATATCAGTTCGGGAACCTGTTCATTATGAAGACCATTATACTTGCCGCTGCGTTCGCCCTCGCCCTTTCAAGCGCGGCATTTGCGGGGCAATGCCAGGACGACATCGAAAAAATTGATGCGGCCTTGGCCAGCGCGGAGCTTGACGCCAACAGCCGAGCCCAGTTGGAAGACATGCGCAACCAGGCGGTGCAGCTCTGCGGCGCCGACAATGAGGCCGAAGGCCTCGACGTCACCGCCGAAGCCAAGGCCATGCTGAATATTCAGTAATCAGAGCATGATCGTTACTTTTTGAATCATGCGCCGAAGGGGCCCTCATCCGCCCTGTCGGGCACCTTCTCCCATGCCAAGGGGCACGGGAGAAGGCGATAATTTCTAAAGGTTTTGCCTTCGCCCGTCCGAAGGATGGGAGAAGGTGCCCGAAGGGCGGATGAGGGCCTCTTCACCAAAGGCTCCAACTAGAAACTCATACGCTTTATTCGAAAGCCAGCACCGCAAGGGCAAGCGCTGTTAAAGCGGAAACCCGGACACCGACGATATACATGCTCACCCGCGGCAGGAGCGCGCCATTGCCGCTGCGCATCATTTCAACCCCGTCGCATGTGCTAATATCAGGACGAGCGCACAATGACCTGAGTTCCAATCTCTACCTGGTCGAACAGCTCTGCGACATCCTCGTTTAACATGCGTACGCAACCCGAAGAGACCGACTTTCCTATGCTCTGGGGCTCGTTCGTGCCATGAATCCGGTAGAGCGTGTCTTTACCGCCCGAATACAAATATAGGGCACGCGCGCCCAAAGGATTGTCTGGTCCACCTGGTTGTCCGTTGAACCACTTCTGCGCCCGCTCATCTCTGTCCACCATTTCCTTGGGCGGCACCCAACGCGGCCAACGGCGCTTCATCCTGATCTCTGCGTTGCCAGACCACGAGAAGCCTGCCCTGCCGACCCCGACGCCATAGCGCGTTGCCTGTCCATCACTGAGCACGTAGTAAAGAAAATGCGCCTTCGGATCCACGACAATGGTTCCCGGTTTTACAAAGTCATCGAAGTCCACCACCTGCCTCCGGTAACGGCTCTCGATCAGTGAGGGGTCAACCGATTCTATGGGGTAGTCAAATTCGGATTCGGGCGGCGGCAACAGCGCAGGATCGTAGTATTGTTCCTCGTCATACCCGGGATCATCAAACCTTTCCCAATCTTCGTCATAGTCTCTGTCCCAAGGTTCCCAATAGTCGGGATATTCCGCCCCACGCCGGCCGGATGATCCTCTCTGCGCATTAAATCGTCTGGTGCCTTCACCGTCCTTGGCGGAGGCAATTGAGGAACTTGCGATAAATAGAAGGCCGCTCATCAGTATCTTGCGACGGGAAAGAAAGTGTTGCACGTGGAAACCCTGTATCTGGCTGATTGCCGACAATAAGCCTCGGCGGAAGAAACGCAAAATACCACATTTTGTTCCATGGCCGCCGCTCCAAATGGACCCGGGATACTCAATCCGCAGATACGCACTATTCGAAAGCCAGCACGGCCAAGGCAAGCGCTATTAAAGCGGAAACCCAGACGCCGGCGATGAAGCCGAAGGCCTCGACGTCACGGCAGAAGCCAACGCGATGCTCAATATCCAGTAATTGGAGCATTATCGTAAATTTTTGAATCATGTGCCGAAGAGGCCCTCATCCGGCCACCGCTTGCAAGCTTGCGCTGCAAGCGCGCAAGCATGGCTCTGCGAAACTTCAGTTTCGCTGGGATGAGGGTTCCTTCACCAAGTGCTTCATTGTGCTCTTAGATCTCCAGGGTGCCCTGCATGACTCTCACGGCTTGCCCCGCCACCCGAACAGCAACGAGCTTACCCTGATTCACCTCGGCTTCAAGAAATAGATCGGAGGGGCGGCCCATCTCATAGCCCTGCTCCAGCTGCCATTTATGGGTTCCATCTTTCAGCGCCTCCGCTTTCAGAAGCTGGGCAGCCAAGAGCGCAGTCGCAGAACCCGTGGCCGGGTCCTCCGGAATGCCGCCCGTTGGCGCAAAGGCCCTGCCGCGGAAACTTGATTTGGGATCGTCGCCACCGCGCGTATAAACATAGGCAAGGTCAACCCCTCCCATGGGCCGGATGAGGGCCGACCAATGGGGTTCAATGACTTTGGATTTTTCCAGCGCCGCGCGCGAGTTGACCGGCACGTAGAAAAAGCGTGGGCCCCCTTCGAGCACAGCCAGATCGTGGCCGTCAAATCCAATCTCGTCAGGCGAAATGTTGAGGGACCTCGCCACATCCTCATGGAAAGGCGATGGCACATCCGTATGGAACGGAACAACAGGTGCTGTAAATTGCGCACGTGGATGATCGCCAATGCGCGAGACCTTCACCGGCACAAGCCCTGCGTTTTCCTCCAAACGGATTTCCGTTTCAAAGCTGCATCCCGCCTTGTATTTCATTTCAGCCAGCAGCACGGCGCAACCCACCGTCGGGTGTCCCGCGAACGGCATTTCTCCGCCGGGAAAGAAAATCCGCACCTTTGCGGCATTCGCCGGATTTTCCGGCTTCATCACGAAGATGGTTTCAGACAGGTTGAACTCGCGGGTAATCGTCTGCATCTGCTCCGTGGACAGATTATCGGCGTCCAGTACAACGGCCAAGGGATTGCCGCCGAATCTGCGATTGGTGAAAACATCAAGCGTGTAAAATGTAAGTTGCATGGCCGCAAAATAATATGGCCGCAGTCAGCCCCGCAAGACTTACATTGTCCCGATTGTCACCACTCATGGTCTTCTCCTGCGAAGCGGGAGAAGAAGGGGGCCCGTCCTGCGAAGCAACGCGAAGCAGGATGGGATAGATGAGGGCACTTTGACCTCGTTCCCCTCACCTCCCCAATCGCTTTGCGATTGGGTCCCTTCCTTCTCCCGTTTCACGCAGGGCTGTCCGGGGAATTTCAGGCATAAGAGAACTCGAATTGGATAGCACCGTGACTTGCCGCTTTCTTTGCGGTGGAGGTTCC
>CAZAMS010000089.1:0-15792 GCA_964486305.1 uncultured Aestuariivirga sp. | reverse complement strand
AACTGGATTCCCGGCGTCATCTGGTTCATGGCCAAACTTTGCTTCGTGTTCTTCATGTTCGCCATGGTGAAAGCCATTGTGCCGCGCTACCGCTACGACCAACTCATGCGCCTGGGCTGGAAGGTATTTCTGCCTCTCTCGCTCGCCTGGGTCGTGGTTACCGCTGGTGCCCTTGCTGCATTCGGGTGGCTGCCATGACCTACAGTCCCCTTGGCGCCTTTGTTTTCCTCGTTCTCGGGCTTATTGAACTGAAAATCGTGCAACGCACGATCTATCCAACCCTCCGTTGGCGCTATGAGGAAGCCAAGGTGACTGGCTCGCAGGGCATGAACCCGGCGCGGATCATGAGTTTGGTAAAGCTCCAAAGTCTTGTATTGATGCCCGTGCTGGGACTTTTCCTCGGTAATCGTTTTGGGTCAATGTTTGGGTGAATGACAGATGAAACTTGAACAAGCAGCCCGCGCCCTTTTCCTGAAGGAATTCGTTTCAGCCACATGGCTGGCGCTGAAATATTTCGCGGGCCCCAAGGCAACCCTGAACTATCCCCATGAGAAGGGGCCTCTCAGCCCGCGATTCCGGGGTGAACATGCGCTCCGCCGTTATCCCAATGGCGAGGAGCGCTGCATTGCCTGCAAACTCTGCGAAGCCATTTGCCCGGCGCAGGCCATCACCATTGAAGCGGGCCCGCGCCGCAATGACGGCACCCGCCGCACCACGCGCTATGACATCGACATGGTGAAATGCATTTATTGCGGCTTCTGCCAGGAAGCCTGCCCGGTGGATGCCATCGTTGAAGGGCCGAACTTTGAATACGCCACGGAAACCCGCGAGGAACTTCTGTTCAACAAAGAAAAGCTTCTGGCAAATGGTGACCGCTGGGAACGCGAAATTGCGCAGAACCTTGCGCTTGATGCGCCGTACCGGTGAGGGAGAAACAGTAACATGATCGCAGCCCTCTTTTTTTATCTCTTCGCGTCAGTGGCCGTGGCCTCAGCCGTGATGGTTATCTCATCACGCAACCCGGTGCATTCCGTGCTTTTTCTCATTCTTTGCTTCTTCAATGCGGCGGGACTTTTCATTCTTCTGGGCGCTAAATTCCTGGCCATGATTTTGGTCGTGGTCTATGTCGGTGCCGTGGCCGTGCTCTTTCTCTTCGTGGTCATGATGCTGGATGTGGATTTCGTCCAGCTCCGCCAGGGCATGTTGAACTATCTGCCCGTGGGCGGAACCATAGGCTTGATCGTTCTGGTGGAATTGGCGTTGGTTGTTGGCACCTGGGCGATTTCCTCCGATGCGTTGACCGCAGCAGCAGCACCTTCGCCGGGCGATGTCACCAATACCGAAGCCCTGGGGCAGATCCTCTATACCAAATATGTTTATTTCTTTGAGGCAGCAGGCCTTGTGCTTTTGGTGGCCATGATTGGCGCGATTGTGCTGACGCTGCGCCACAAGCAGGGCATCAAACGCCAGGACGTTTCCGTCCAGGTGGCGCGCGGTCCCGCAACGGCTATTGAAATTCGCAAGGTTGAACCGGGGCAGGGGATCTGATCATGACCATTGGCCTCTCACACTATCTCACCGTTGCCGCCATTCTCTTCACCATTGGCATTTTCGGCATCTTCCTGAACCGCAAGAACGTCATCGTCATCATGATGTCGATTGAGCTGATGCTGCTGGCGGTGAACATCAATCTCGTCGCTTTTTCCGCTGCACTCCATGATCTTGTGGGGCAGGTGTTCGCGCTCCTCGTGCTCACGGTTGCGGCCGGTGAAGCGGCAATTGGCCTGGCCATTCTCGTAACGTATTTCCGTAACCGCGGCTCTATCGCGGTGGAAGATATCAACCTCATGAAGGGCTGAAGCGAAAACCCATGTATCAGGTCATCGTATTCCTTCCCCTTATCGGCGCCCTCATCGCAGGGCTAGCTGGCACCAAGGTATTCACGAACCTTGGCAGCGATGCCGATGTCTATGGCGACCACACGGCTCCCGTCGCCCACGCTGATCACGGCCACGATGACCATCACGGCCACTATGAAGGCCCGGCCTGGCCCATGTATCTCACCACAGGCCTGCTTTGCGTTTCCGCCGTTCTGTCATGGATTGTGTTCTTTGGCTTCCTCCATGAGAGCCATGACGTGAAGGTCGAAGTTCTGCGCTGGGTAAATTCCGGCGCCTTGTCAGCCAACTGGGCGCTGCGCATTGATACGCTGACAGCTGTCATGCTCGTGGTGGTGAACACGATTTCCGCCTTGGTGCATGTCTATTCGCTAGGCTACATGAGCCATGATGAACATCAGCCGCGTTTCTTCGCTTTCCTCTCGCTCTTTACTTTCGCCATGCTCATGCTTGTCACGTCCGACAATCTCCTGCAGATGTTCTTCGGCTGGGAGGGCGTGGGGCTTATGTCCTATCTGCTGATCGGGTTCTGGTACACCCGCGAAAGCGCCAATGCGGCCGCCATCAAAGCCTTCGTTGTAAACCGTGTCGGTGACTTCGGCTTTGCGCTTGGTATCTTCGGCTGCTTTTATGTCTTCCAATCCATTGAATTCGATACCATCTTCCGCGACGCCGCAGCGCAGACTGGGAAGACCATCCATTTCCTGAGCTGGGAATTTGATACGCTCACCACACTCTGTTTGTTGTTGTTCATGGGGGCCATGGGCAAGTCCGCCCAGTTCCTGCTGCACACTTGGCTGCCCGACGCCATGGAAGGCCCAACGCCGGTATCAGCGTTGATCCATGCCGCAACCATGGTGACCGCCGGTGTATTCCTTGTAGCCCGCCTTGCGCCCCTCTATGAACTCGCTCCCCATGCTAAGGAAGTGGTTGTCATCGTGGGCGCGATTACGGCTTTCTTTGCCGCAACCGTTGGTCTTGTGCAAAACGATATCAAGCGCGTCATCGCCTATTCAACCTGTTCGCAATTGGGTTACATGTTTGTAGCTCTGGGACTGGGTGCCTATGGCGTTGCCATATTCCATCTCTTTACCCACGCCTTCTTCAAGGCGCTGCTGTTCTTGGGCTCAGGTTCTGTCATTCACGCCATGTCCGGCGAGCAGGACATGCGCAAGATGGGGGGCCTTGCGCCGCACATAAAGAAGACCTGGATATTGATGGTGATCGGCAATCTGGCCCTGACCGGTTTCCCGCTCACCGCTGGCTACTACTCCAAGGATGCCATTATTGAGAGCGCCTTTGCGGGTCATAGCACGTTCGCATTCACACTATTGGTCATCGCTGCCTTCTGCACCTCGTTCTATTCCTGGCGCCTGGCCTTCATGACCTTCAATGGCAATTCACGCGCCGATGCCCATGTGCAGGAGCATCTCCACGAAAGCCCGAACGTGATGCTCGTTCCGCTTTATGTGCTGGCGGCCGGCGCCTTGCTGGCTGGCGTTATCTTCGCGCCATATTTCATTGGCCATGATGAAGCACTGTTTTGGGGCTCCGCCATTTACCGCGCTCCGGAAAATGAAATCATCCATCACATCCACGATGTCCCCTTCTGGGTGAAGGCCGCACCTTTCGTGGTGATGGTTCTGGGATTCCTGCTGGCATTCCTCTTCTACATCCGCAACACAGCTCTCCCGCAAAAACTCGCGAGGATGAATTGGCCCCTGTACCAATTCCTGCTCAACAAATGGTACTTCGACGAACTCTATTGGCTGATATTCACCCGTCCCGCCATGTGGCTTGGCCACTTCCTGTGGAAGAAGGGCGACGGCTTTGTCATTGACGGCATGGGACCAGACGGTGTTTCAGCCCGCGTGATTGATGTCACGCGCGGCGTGGTTCGCCTGCAAACGGGTTATGTCTATCACTATGCCTTTGCCATGCTGATTGGCGTGGCGGCCCTTGTGTCCTGGTTTACTTTCGGAGGGACACACTGATGTCCGGTTGGATTCTATCCTTTGTGACCTTTGCTCCGCTCATTGGCGTTGCCTTTATCCTGATCGCGCGCGGTGAAGATGCCGTAGCCAAGCGCACAATCCGCTGGACCGCGTTGTGGACCACCATCGTTACATTCATCGTATCGCTGCTGATTTGGCTCAATTTCAACCCGAATGAATCGGGCTTCCAGCTTGTTGAACGCCACGAGTGGCTGGGTGGTATTGCCTCCTATCAAATGGGTGTGGACGGCATTTCCATGCTGTTCGTGCTGCTCACCACGCTTTTGATGCCGATTTGCATTCTGGCAAGCTGGCATGTGGAAAAACGCGTGCGCGAATACATGATCGCTTTCCTCGTGCTCGAAACCCTGATGATCGGCGTGTTCACCGCCCTTGATCTCGTGCTGTTCTACGTTTTCTTCGAAGCGGGCCTCATCCCCATGTTCCTGATCATTGGTGTGTGGGGCGGCCCGCGCCGGGTTTATGCCAGCTTCAAGTTCTTCCTTTATACCTTGCTGGGCTCGGTGCTGATGCTCATCGCCATCATCGCCATGTATTGGCAATCGGGCACCACGGATATCGTGGCGCTGCTCTCGCGCAGTCCCGGTTTCCCACCCGAAATGCAAACCTGGTTGTGGCTTGCCTTCTTCGCCTCCTTCGCGGTGAAAATGCCCATGTGGCCGGTCCACACCTGGTTGCCCGACGCCCACGTGGAGGCGCCAACGGCAGGTTCCGTAATCTTGGCCGCGATCCTCCTGAAAATGGGTGGCTATGGATTCCTGCGTTTCTCGCTGCCCATGTTCCCGGATGCGAGCCTTTATTTCCAGCCCTTCATCTATACGCTCTCCATCGTAGCGATCATCTACACCTCGCTTGTCGCCCTGATGCAGGAGGACATGAAGAAGCTCATCGCCTATTCATCCGTGGCCCACATGGGTTTCGTGACCATGGGCATTTTTACCATGACCCGCCAGGGCATAGATGGCGCCCTGTTCCAGATGATGTCCCACGGCCTTGTCTCCGGCGCGCTCTTCCTCTGCGTAGGCGTGGTCTATGACCGCATGCACACCCGCGAAATCGCGGCCTATGGCGGGCTGGTCAACCGCATGCCGCTCTATGCCTTCACCTTCATGCTCTTCACCATGGCCAATGTGGGCTTGCCCGGAACCTCGGGCTTTGTCGGTGAATTTCTGGTCTTGCTTGGCACTTTTAAAGACAACACCTGGGTCGCCTTCTTCGCCACAACCGGCGTGATCCTTTCGGCCGGTTACGCCCTCTGGCTCTATCGCCGCGTGGTGTTCGGCAAGCTGGAAAAATCTTCATTAGCCCATATCGTGGACATGACGCCCCGCGAACTCGCCACTCTTGCTCCGCTTGTGGTGCTTACCATCTTTTTTGGTGTTTACCCGGCACCACTTCTCGATGTGTTTGGCGCTTCCGTTGAAAATCTCATGAAGACGGTTCAGACCGCTGCGGCTGCGGCCCAGGCGCTCGCAACCGCTTCGCTGCAATAGAGGCCCGCCGATGAATTTCCTGCAATCTTATGATGCCGCTGCAAGCTTGCCGGAAATTGTTCTGGCAAGCCTTGCCATGGCCTTGCTCATGTATGGCGTGTTCAAAAAAGGCGATGCCAATGATCACGTCACCATGGGTGCCATCGTTTCACTCGCTCTCGTTGCGGCTCTCGTGATTTTCGGCGGCGAAGGCAAGGTAACGGCCTTCGGCGGTGCCTTCATCGTCGATACCTTTGCCCGCGTGATGAAAGTCATGGCGCTCTTCGGCTCGGCCATTGCAATCGTGCTCTCCACCCATTTCATGAAACGCGTGAAAATGGCGCGCTTTGAGTATCCCATCCTCGTGATGCTGGCGAGTACTGGCATGATGATGATGATTTCCGCAAATGATCTCATCTCGCTCTATGTTGGTCTCGAATTGCAGTCCCTCTCGCTTTATGTCGTGGCTGCAATTGATCGCGACAGTGCCAAGTCTTCCGAAGCTGGCCTGAAGTATTTCGTGTTGGGTGCACTGTCATCCGGCATGCTTCTCTACGGCGCATCCCTTGTTTATGGCTTCACCGGCACAACGGGGTTCCCGCAAATCGCCGCTGCACTTACAGCCACTGGTTCCAGCCTGGGCCTCATCTTCGGTCTGGTGTTCATTATGGCAGGCCTTGCATTCAAGGTCTCCGCCGTGCCGTTCCATATGTGGACACCCGATGTCTATGAAGGTGCGCCTACGCCTGTCACCGCCTTCTTCGCCGCCGCTCCAAAGATGGCGGCCATGGCGCTCTTCATCCGGGTCATGATATCGCCCTTCGCCGCCGTGGTTCAGGACTGGCAGCAAATCCTCGTGTTCGTATCCATAGCATCCATGGTCCTTGGGGCCTTTGCGGCCATTGGCCAAAACAACATCAAGCGCCTGCTGGCCTATTCGTCCATCGGCCATATGGGCTTTGCCCTCGTGGGGTTGGCTTCAGGAAGCCAAGTGGGAGCCCAGGGCGTGATCGTCTACATGATGATCTATCTCATCTCCACGCTTGGTGCATTTGCCTGCGTTCTGGCCATGCGCCGCAATGGCCAGCATGTCGAGGAGATTTCCGATCTCGCAGGCCTAGCGCATAACAACAAGGCATTGGCTTTTGTTCTCTCGATGCTGATGTTTTCACTAGCCGGCATTCCTCCGCTCGCCGGTTTCTTTGCCAAGTATTTTGTCTTCCTCGCCGCGGTGAAATCAGGTCTCTATGCGCTCGCCATTATCGGTGTCGTCGCCAGCGTCGTGGGTGCTTATTATTATCTGCGCATCGTGAAGGTCATCTACTTCGATGAGCCCGCGGAGAAATTTGACGCTTTGGATGGCGAAGTGAAATGGGTGGCCTATGCCAGCGGCGCTTTTGTCCTGCTGTTTGTGGGCTTTGCGAACTATCTGGTTAACCTCGCGGAAGCTGCCGCACAGTCGCTCTATTGAAACTGCCAGCGGGTCATCGCGTTGTTCATTTTGAGCGGATTGATTCCACCAATTCGGAAGCCCGCCGCTTGGCCGAGGCTGGCGAACGAGGGCCCTTGTGGATTTGGTCCGACGAGCAGACAGGTGGCCGCGGGCGCCATGGCCGCGGCTGGGTTTCAGAGCCGGGAAATCTCTATGTTACCTGCCTGTTTCAAACGGCGGCCCCTGCTTCTGCGGCGGCGCAAATCAGTTTTGTAGCGGCAATCGCCGTGCACGAGCTGGTTTCAGGTCTTTTGCCAAAAGCCGGGTTTTTCCTGAAATGGCCCAATGACGTCCTCATGGGCGGTGCCAAATTCTGCGGGCTCCTGCCCGAAGTTGTGGATACCAATCCAACTCGCATTGCCTTGGGCTGCGGCATAAATCTGGCCCACGCCCCCTCCGGCACACCCTATCCGGTTGCGGCTCTCGGGCGGCAGTTTACTCCTGACTCCGTTTTGCAGAAACTTGCGGTAAGCCTTTGGCATTGGCTGGAAATCTGGGATGAGGGCAGGGGGTTTCCGGCAATCCGCAGCGCCTGGCTGGAAAGAGCTGCCGGTGTAGGCAAGGAAGTCTTCGTGGAAGGAATGGCTGGGCGTTTTGAAGGCCTGAGTGCCGATGGTGCCTTGCTCATGACGCTTGCCGACGGTACGCAACGGCAGGTCCATGCCGGTGAAGTCCGCTTTGCCACTATTGAACACATGCGATCTGGGAAAAAATGAACGCGAAAAAGAAACAAGTTCATCAAAAAGACCTGGTGATGCTGCCCTTGGGCGGCACCGGCGAAATCGGCATGAATTGCTATTGCTATGGCACAGGCTCCGGCGATGACCGCGAATGGTTGATGGTCGACCTCGGTGTAAAGTTTGGCGAGGACTCGGAACCCGGTATTGATGTCGTTCTCCCCGACGTTTCATTCATAGCAAAGAACCGGAAAAGGCTCGCAGGCCTTGTGCTCACCCACGGCCATGAAGACCACATAGGCGCCGTGCCATGGCTCTGGCCGCAACTCAAATGCCCGGTCTATTGCACACCCTTTGCCGCAGCACTCCTGAACAACAAACTCAAGGAGCACGGCCTTGATGAAGATGTGAAGGTTCGCATCATTCCCCTGGGTGGCAAGTTCAAAGTCGGCTCCTTTGATCTGGAGTTTGTAAATGTCACCCACTCCATTCCGGAGCCCTGCGCCCTTCTGATCAAAACAGGTCTGGGAACCGTGTTCCATTCCGGAGACTGGAAGATTGATCGCACCCCCACTTTCGGCGCCGGCATCGATGAAAAACGCCTGATCGAAATTGGCAACGAGGGTGTGGATGCGCTGGTGTGTGACTCGACCAATGTGCTCCGCGAAGGTTTTTCACCAAGCGAAAGCGATGTCGCCGCGACAATTGCGGATATTGTAAAACACGCCAAGGGCCGTGTGGCCGTAACAACCTTCGCCTCCCATGTGGAGCGTGTTGCGACTGCCGTGCGTGCAGCGCGCGTTAACGGCCGTGAAGTTGTGCTCGCGGGCAGGGCCATGCGCAATACCATCGAAGCAGCCCGCGCCTGCGGTTACTTGCGCGATTCCGGCGAATTTCTTGACGAGGAATCTTTCGGTTATTTACCTGTCAACAAGATCATGCTGCTCTGTACCGGCAGCCAGGGCGAACCCCGCGCGGCAATTGCGCGGATTGGCGAAGACCAGCACCCCCATGTTGCACTCGAAAAGGGCGACCTCGTCATTTTCTCCTCGCGCACAATTCCGGGCAATGAAAAGGATGTGTCCCTTGTTCACAACAATCTGGCGAAACTCGATGTTGATGTGATCACTGCCGATGAAGCCCTCGTTCACACCTCGGGCCACCCTCGCCAGGGCGAGCTCAAAACCATGTATGAGTGGTTGAAGCCCAAGGCCGTGGTACCCATGCACGGTGAAGCGCGCCATCTTCGCGCCCACGCAAAATTCGCAAAAGCCTGCGGCATACCTCAGGCCCTCATTCCGCTGGACGGCCATTTCATGCGGCTATGCCCGGGTCCACTGGAAAATTGCGATGAAGTCTCCTTCGGCCGACTGCATGTCGATGGCAAACTCATCGTGCCCGCTGAAGAAGGTCCCGCCAAACAACGCCGCAAAGTATCTGCCGTCGGCATTGTCTTTGTTTCAATCTCCCTTGATGACAAGCTCCACCTCGCCGATGACATTCAGTTAATCGGCGATGGTCTGCCTGCGGGCCTGGAAGACGATCTCCTCGACGCGGCGGCGGATGCTTTCGAATCCATGCCAAGGCCCCGCAGCAAGGATGATGCCGTGGTTGCTGAGACCCTTCGCATAGCAGTGCGTCGCGCCGCCGATCAAATCTGGGGCAAAAAACCTGTCTGCAAGGTGTTAGTGCAGCGCGCGTGATATACTGTCACGAATCATGAGCAAGCCCGTTAAACCACCCCAGGACCCCAACAACATAGAGCCAATCCAGCTCCGGGAAGCGCTGGAAGAGCGCTATCTCGCCTATGCGCTGTCAACGATCATGCACCGGGCCTTACCCGATGTGCGCGATGGCCTGAAACCGGTACACCGCCGCCTTCTCCACGTTATGCGGCTCCTGCGACTGGACCCCGGCGCCGCATTCAAGAAGTCAGCCAAGATCGTTGGCGATGTCATGGGCGGCTACCACCCCCATGGCGACCAGTCGATTTACGATGCCCTCGTGCGCCTGGCCCAGGACTTTTCCTCGCGCTATCCTTTGATTGATGGCCAGGGCAACTTTGGCAATGTGGACGGCGACAGTGCTGCCGCCTATCGCTACACCGAAGCGCGAATGACGGAAGTGGCGCGACTTCTGCTTGAGAATCTGGATGAAGACACGGTTGATTTCCGTGCCAACTACGATGGCACAGTGCAGGAACCGATTGTATTGCCCGGTGCCTTCCCGAACCTGTTGGCCAATGGTGCTACAGGCATTGCCGTTGGCATGGCCACATCCATTCCACCCCACAATGCCGCTGAACTCTGCGATGCCGCCCTTCACCTCATCAAATTTCCCAACGCGGGAGTAGAAAAGCTTACACAGTTTGTCATCGGCCCCGATTTCCCGACTGGTGGCATTGTCATTGATGATCGGGCTTCTATTCTCGAAGCCTACAAAACGGGCAGGGGCGGATTCCGCGTCAGGGCCCGCTGGACCACGGAGGATTTGGGCCGCGGCGGCTGGCAAATCGTTATCACCGAGATTCCCTACCTCGTGCAGAAAAGCCGCCTCATCGAAAAATGTGCCGAACTCCTGACGGCGAAAAAGCTGCCGCTTCTGGCTGACATCCGGGATGAGTCCGCTGAAGACATCCGTATCGTTCTGGAGCCCAAAAGCCGCACCGTTGATCCCACCCTGATGATGGAACAGATGTTCCGCAATACGGAGCTTGAGGCGCGCATTCCGCTCAACATGAATGTGCTGTCCGGTGGCAAGGTTCCCGTCGTCATGTCGCTGGCTGACGTACTGCGCGAATGGCTTCTGCATCGCAAAACCGTATTGGTCCGCCGCACCAATTTCCGCCTCGCCGAAATTGCAAGGCGTCTTGAAATTCTGGGCGGCTATCTCATTGCCTATCTCAACCTTGATGAAGTTATCCGCATCATTCGCGAGGAAGACGAACCAAAGCCCGCCTTGATGAAGCGCTTCAAGCTCACCGACAATCAGGCAGAAGCCATTTTGAATATGCGCCTGCGGGCCTTGCGCAAGCTTGAGGAAATGGAAATCCGGACCGAGAACGGAAATCTCACCAAGGAACAGAAGGGCCTGAACGCGCTTCTCAAGTCGGATGAGCAGCAATGGCAGCAGATTTCCGAGGAAATCAAAGCCGTTAAAGAAAAGTTCAGCAAGAAAACTCCGCTCGGCAAAAGGCGCACGGACTTCGCGGAGGCCCCGGAAATTGATCTCGATCTTGAACAGTCGATGATCGAGAAAGAACCAGTCACCATCGTGTGCAGCGAGAAGAGCTGGATCAGGGCCATGAAAGGCCATATCGAGGATGCCTCGACACTTGCTTACAAGGATGGCGACCAGGGGAAGTTTGTTCTCACCGCCCAGTCCACCGACAAGATCATGCTGTTCTCATCATCGGGCAAGTTCTTTACCCTTGAAGCGGGAAGACTTCCAGGCGGCCGCGGTCACGGCGAACCGGTGCGCCTCATGGCCGATCTCGACTCGACTGACTCAATTGTTTCGGTGTTCGTGCACGTCCCAGGTACAAAGCGCTTGGTTGCATCTACCGAGGGTGATGGCTTCATTGTGCCTGAGGATGAATGCGTGGCCACCACGCGCAAGGGCAAGCAGGTGCTGAATGTGAAAGCGCCAATTGAAGCTCAGGTCTGTATTTCTGTGAGTGAATCCGATGATCATGTCGCAACCGTCGGCAATAACCGGAAGCTGATTATTTTCAAACTTTCCGAGCTTCCGGAAATGACCCGCGGAAAAGGCGTTCGCATGCAGAAGTTCAAGGATGGCGGCCTGTCCGACGCGCGGACCTTCAAGCTGAAAGAAGGCCTGACCTGGGCTGATACATCTGGGCGGAATTTTACGGTGACCGAATTGAAGGATTGGCGAGGCGAACGGGCCCAGGCAGGCCGCCTGCCGCCTAAAGGATTTCCAAAGAACAACCGCTTTGGTTAATACTGTTTAGGCCCGAAATGAGGGTAATATCCCATAAACTCAGCCTTATCGTTAAAATTGTCCATTAAATAACCCAGAAAATCTTAACTTAAAATTATCCGCGCGGCTCACATGGTATGGAGAATATACAGTTACAGTTTGATGATGAGTTTCATGGAAGGACTGTAAGGATTATTGGAGCCGCAATTGCGGATAAGGTCATGCAGGGCCAGAGATACTGGATAGCAGGGGGGAACAAGCTCCCCGATTCATCCATCGAACATGTCCTCGATGGCGTTGAGACTGAGCGTTTCAATCATGACGGTGCTGTCAGGGTCACCACTGGCTCGCTTGGCACAGAAATCAAATGGTCGGTTTTTTCGCCGTGTTTCGCCTCGCTTTTTTACGTCATCGAATGGCTACCCGCCGCCAGCTTGCCTGTTGTCCTGCGTTTTTACCTTTCCGGGTGGTTTGAAGAAACCTGTTTCACCGTTGGCCAGGCTATCAACAGGATTGAGCAGATAATTGCCAAGAGCGAACTGCATCTGACCAGGCGGACCTTCGTTGAGGAATTTGATCCAAAGGGAAAGATGCTGCCGCCCATACTGCAGAAAACCTGGGCTGACCACACCGTGCCGCCGGAAAATTCCATAGATTGCGTTTATGAGGAGCAATCACATAAATTCCGGGTAGACCGGATTGGCTCGCAATCCACGATCGCCAAATACTATGGAATGTCGCCAGTATCCTATGCCTGCAAGAGCGGCAATTCCTACGACGAAGTTGTAAGCGAAGGTTATGCCCAGGTCTTGCGTTCGGGAAAGCCGCGCTATGATCATGTGCTGGCTGCCATGCGCATGCCTGACAATGTTGTGCGTTGGGTGCCCTATCAAAGAATTGTTGTGCCAAGGCATAACAGCCAGAGACTGCATTGCGTAAGCGTTGTGGCTGAAATCGCCAACGTTGAAATCAGCCTCATCTGATTTTTGTTCCACACAGACGTAATTTCAGTCCGTGCTGGTTTTCATTTCATTGATCATTTGTTCTATGGCATGGCGTTCGGCGATGTTCAGCCACTCGATGAGGTCAATTCCGTCACTTGCCCATTGCCAGCGAAGGAATCCCTTCTCCATGTAAGTATAGCCCATGCGGTTTGGATGGCCGTGGGAGGCCATGCGGCCGCTGCTAAGGGCCCAAACCGAATCCGGGTTCCATTTTATCAGGCTCAGGATCATCCCAAGCCGGGAGAACTTTTCCATCAATTTCCGGTTGCGAACCTGGGGATCAACCCAGAGCTCCCCGTGATATACCAGCTTCCCCCGGATTCTTTCAGCAATGCTGTTTTTTGGCGGGGCCGCGTGGGTGGGTACCATCAGTTCCTGCCGCCGCATCGCCAGGCCGATTGTCAGGTTCGGTCCCCAATCTGCCAGGCTTGAATCAACATAATCATACCTGTAGGCCTGAATTCCGGAGACAGCGCCTGCTGCTGATGTCAGTTTCATCCAGAAAAAACGCTCCGGGGTGAAATTGCAGACCGCGGGTTCAAAAAATGGGGAAACGGGCTCGCCGCGCGTTTCAAGCTTGGTGCTGTTAAGCTTTGCTGAGTCACTGCCTATTTCAATAGCGAAACCCATCTGCTCAATTTCCGCAGCAAGAGCAGCGCAAACCGTGACCGCGCCTAGTGGGTCCTCTATGCAGAGTTGTGACATTGGGCTTCCAAATGAACCGCATTCATTATCATACAAATGACTAGCGTTTCACTCAACAAAGGTGAAGAAAACCAAGCAATTATGGTGAATGACGGTAGCACGTGGCAAAGATATTAAAGACTACTTTTTGACAAAAAGCGTCCATCCGTCAGGCGTCAGCCTTTCCTGCGGAAGAAACCGCGACTTGTACTCCATCTTTGCAGAGCCCCTGACCCAATAGCCAAGATACAGATAATCGAGACCCATTCTCTGCGCGCGCAAAATACTGTCAAGAATGATAAAGGTGCCGAGGCTGCGCCTGTCGAAACTCGGTTCATAAAAGCTGTAAATCAGGGATAGCCCGTCATCCAGCATATCAACCAGCACGGCACCGACAAGTTCGCCTGGTGCATCACTGCCGGATTTGAGCCGGTACTCCACCAGGTGACTGTCCACGAATGTTTCGTCAATCATGGCAGCAAAGTCGAGCACGCTCATTTCAGCCATGCCGCCACTGCCATGGCGTGAATCGATATAGTCCCTGAACACGCCATAATGCTCGCTTGTGGCCTTCGCCCGCACAGGCGTGCCCACCAAATCCTTGTTGCGCGCAAGCACGCGCTGAAATGATTTGCTCCACACAAACTGCTTGACCGGCGTGCGCACCGAGACACAGGCACTGCACCCATCGCAGGCCGGCCTATAGGCTATATTTTGGCTGCGCCGGAAACCTCCCCGCGAAAGCTGGGTGTTCAAGGTGCGTGCGTCCTGGCCCACGAGATGGGTAAATACTTTCCGCTCAAGCCGTCCAGACAGGTAGGGACAGGGTGCAGGTGCCGTAATAAAAAACTGCGGAAAATTCCGGCGCTCTATGCTCAACCTGCGTATCCTTCAATTCGCTTTGCGACGCCCAAGGTTAATGCCCCTTGCCAGCTTTGCGCAAGAGACATTCAAACGCATATGGAAATTGGGGCGCCGGCAGTCTAAGAGGGGCAAAAAATTGGAGTGATGGAATGCGGGTTAAAGCAAGCTGGATTGGCCTTGGCGTGATGGGTTTTCCGATGGCTGGCCATCTCGGGACTACCACTGGCTTGGAGATGACGGTCTACAACCGGTCTGCGGAGAAGGCGGGTAAATGGGTTCAGAAATACAAGGGCAAATCGGCAGCCACTCCGCGTAAAGTCGCATTAGATGCCGATTTTGTTTTCGCCTGCGTTGGCAATGACGATGATTTGCGCAGTGTAACACTTGGGCCCGAGGGCGCATTTCAAACCATGCGGCCGGGCAGTGTCTTCGTTGATCACACCACAGCCTCAGCAGACATTGCCCGTGAGCTTTTCGACGAAGCAAAGAAGCGCGGCATTGGCTTTGTCGATGCGCCCGTTTCAGGTGGCCAGGCAGGCGCCGAGAATGGCGTGCTCACCGTCATGTGCGGCGGCAAGGAAAGTGACTATGCCAAAGCCGAGCCGCTGATCAAGAGCTACTCAAAGATGAGAAAATTGCTGGGCCCGGCAGGGGCAGGTCAGACCGCGAAAATGTGCAATCAGATTGCCATTGCCGGACTGGTTCAGGGGCTTGCCGAATGCCTTCATTTTGGCACGAAGGCTGGCCTCAACATGGAAGATGTCATTGAGGTGATCTCAAAAGGGGCCGCCGGTTCCTGGCAGATGGAAAACCGCCACAAGACCATGATTGCCGGAAAATTTGATTTTGGTTTTGCCGTGGACTGGATGCGGAAGGATTTAGGCATCTGCCTGGAAGCCGCCCGCAAAAATGGCGCCCACCTGCCAGTCACAGCCCTCGTCGATCAATTCTATTCGGAAGTGCAGAAAATGGGCGGCAAGCGGTGGGATACCTCGAGCCTGATTGCGCGGTTGAACCGCTAAAGCATAGACGCCAAGACGAAGTCATCTTGGCACATTTTGCTCTGGCAGATAAAACATCACAGAGATGGCTGAAATGTAACGGCAGGTTATCGGAAGCTGCTCGGCGGATTAAATTTCCTGTTGCAATTCGCGGGCCGTTGCCACCAATAATGTGCCATTGGCTGGTCTGCACTTGCCAATCATTCAATTAATGTCAAACACGGGGGGCAGGGCAATGGCACGCGACAACGACGAGCTGAAGCCGGGCGATCGGGACGAGTGTTGGGGCTTAGGCCACTGACTTTGTCGTCCTGCGAACTCCAAAAACTTGTCATCGCCGGATTCATTCCGGCGACCCATCTGTCCACATGCTCCCGAATTCGAGTTTATTGAACCATGGGTCCCCGCAACAAGTGCGGGGATGACAGGTAAAGGGGTGATTCACTTTTCAATCAGCATTGGGCATGGCTTCGCCCTTGGTGAAAACGGTTATTCCGTTTCCGGTGGTGGAGAGTAGCGAAGGGTTGCATGCACAGCGCTTCAGGACGTGTCGGGCTTCATTGCATCACAGGCGAGCCCATGGCATTCGATGAGCACCTCATCGCCTAGTACCGTTCCACAGAGATTATGACTCCTTGACAGGATAGGCTTTGCGGAGTTTTTCGCGAGCCTTCTCGGTGGTGAACATCCACTGGATCTGAGCGCCTTCGGCGTTGCGCCGCTGTTGCCAAGCGGCGACCTCG
>CAZAMS010000088.1:0-10574 GCA_964486305.1 uncultured Aestuariivirga sp. | reverse complement strand
TCTCGGCCAAACTGGCTGCCGCCGATGTTGAGAAAGGCCGGGCGATTTTCACCAGTGATTGCGGCCAATGCCATTTCAAAGAGCCTGAGAAGGGCCGGAAAACCGCACCGAACCTGTGGGGCGTTATGGGTCGCGGCAAGGCCACATTGCCGGATCAGGGCTACTCGGACGCCTTGAAGGCGTGGGGCGGGGATTGGACCTATGAGGATATGAATACGTGGCTTTACAGACCGTTGGCCACAACGCCCGGCGCTTTCATGGCAATATGGGGTGTCGAAGACGATACGGATAGGGCCAACCTGATTGCCTATTTGCGCACACTCAGCGACAAGCCGATCCCGCTGCCCTGATTTCCGACCGTTTGTGGTGGGGCTGCCGAAATTATGGCCTGAAGGATCGATGCCGGTTCACACGAGTCAAGATGACTGAGCCGTCAGCATTGGTGGTCCACTTCTAACCGCCCTTCGTAGCTGCTTCTGCTTCTGGCCGAGGCTGTGTGAAAACGTCAGAGAACGGATCAAATTATGATTAAAGTCGAGCCGCCAAAATTTCAGCTTCAATGAAATCAATGCTTTAGCGAATTGCAATTTTCTGAAATCAGGTAGATTTGCCCCAAATTTCGATTTGAATAACGTTTTCACACAGCCTCGGCCCAAAGCTGACCTCAAGACTGAACTGTAAAATGTCCGCTTATCATGCAAGAGCTGACTTTCAACCAGTGTTTTGGTCACAGTGAGCGCACCATATCCTATTCCCAGTACGGCGATTGCAGTTGTGCAAAGCTACTACACAAAGTGAGCCTACACGGAGCCTAAGATATTTTAATTTTCAGCTATGTAGTTGATTTTGTTGGCTGGGGGACTAGGATTCGAACCTAGACAAACAGAGTCAGAGTCTGTGGGCCTACCGTTAGCCGATCCCCCAACGAGCCGGGAATGGCCGCTTCAATAGCGGTGGGGGGGCTTCAGTGCAAGGCGATTATCTCTGCTCTACTGCCCCTCCCCCTTGTGGGGAGGGATTGGGGCGGGGACCTTGCGGTACGGCTTGCGTCACCCCCACCCGAAATCTGCGAAGTGCAAATTTCGGCCTCCCCACAAGGGGGAGGTGCAATAAGAGTTGGGAGAAGACGATTAGGTTAAGTCCGGAACTGTTTGATCAAGTTGGCGAGGCTTGCCTGTTGGCCCGCGGCCGGAGCTGGAGTTGGGGTTGCCTGGGCGTGGTCAGCACTCCGGCGCAACTGCTGTGGCGGCGCTTGCTGGCCAAAGCCCGCAGGCGGCGGCTGAATGCCGGGCCTCTGCGGAGCTGCCGCTGGCTGCAATGCATCGCGCCTGATGGAAGGCTGTGGCGGAAGGGTCACTTGGACGGCAGGTGCGGCCTCAACAGAATAGTTTGCGCCATCGGGGTTGAATGTCTGGGCGCGCCAGCGGCTTACAACTTCGTTGAGGAATGAATCGTCTGGCAGGTCCCTGGACCAGTTCGTGGTGAACGAAGCGGTATTGCTCTTGGGCATTTCGTCTTCGGCCAGCATGTCGAACTTGATGCGGGTCGGAAGGGCAACGCCTTCGCCGAAGGTAATGGCTTCGCCGGTGCCCATGGTGGACATGAATTCGAGAAGGCTTGCGGCGGCGTCCGAAATGCCGGCGCGCAAAATGTCCTGATCGCGCTCGTTGGTGAGGCGCATGGAGAAGATGGTATTGCATTGGGACAGGATAGTGGGATCAAGCTCGGCCGGGCGCTGGGTGATCATGCAGAGCGACACGCCATACTTGCGTCCTTCCTTGGCAATGCGTGAAATTGATTTCTTGGTGGGCTCAAACCCCAGTGTTTTGTCGATGGGAACATAGCGATGGGCTTCTTCGCAGACAAAGGTTATGGGAATGCGGCCCGCACTCCACACGCCGAAGTCAAAGGCCAGACGGGCCAGAACTGAAACCACAACATTGATAATTTCCGAGGGCAAGCCGCCCAACTCCACAATCGCAATGGGCTTGCCGTTCACAGGAATCCGGAACAGGCGTGCCAGCACCACGGCCATATTATCCTGCACCGTGAGGCTGCCGAACATGAAGCCGTAGCGCGGGTCACGCGAGATGGTTTCGATGCGAGCTTTCAAACGCTTGTAGGGTGCCAGTTCGCCGCGCAGATCAAGCTTGCCAATATATTCCTCGAGAATGCCGGTGAGATCCGAGGTGCGGTAGGGCAGCGGCGTATCAACGCCAATGTTTGATCCCTCAAGGCCACCACGCACAACCGTGCCTGTCTTGTCGCGTCGCTGATTGCTCATGTAACGCGCCTTGGCCTGGGGAATGAGTTCGCGCAGGATTTCCACGTCCGTCTCGCGGCCGGGCTGCTGGCCAATCAAGATTTCAACGGCTTCGTCAAAGTTCAAAAGCCAGAAGGGCAGCACCATGTTGTCGGGCGTGATCACTTCCGAGATGCCCTTGAAGGACTGGGCATATTCACGGTGCACATCGAGCAGCAGGATATGGGCCTGGGGGTTCTTCTCCAGAATGCGGCGGAGAATGAGGGCCACGGTGCAGGACTTGCCGGTGCCGGTGGTTCCGAGTACGGCGAAATGCTTGCCCAGCATTTCATCGATCTTGATCATCGCAGGAATGGACGGGTCCTGCTGAATGTGGCCTACACGAATGGAGGTTTCTGAATCGCAGGCATAGGCCTTGGAAAGTTCGCTGCGGCTGGCGCGATAGACTGTATCGCCAAGGGAGGGGTAAGAAGAGATACCGCGACGGAAAGCTTTGGGCCTGCCGTTCTCATCCTTCGGCAATTCGCCGATGAATTCCACCTCGACTATGCGCAATTCCTGTTCGCCCTTGTTGTGGGACGGCATGGGAGAACTCAGGGCGGAAACAAGGGCCAGGGAAATGGACGTGGTGCAATCCACCTTCAGCAGGGTTCCGATTTCAGGGCTTCTTTCGGCGTCAATATTTATGCGCTCTTCGGCATCGAGCAGGATTATGGCATGGGCGCCGGTTACAGCAACGATGCGGCCCACCCGCGCAACTGGTTCGGTGCGGGGTTCCAGCTGATCCTGAGGATCCTGAGGCATTGCATTTGAACGGTTCATAGACTCATGATCCCTTAATGAATACGGTTTTCGTGGACGGGTGGCGAAGGCAGGTCCGGTGGCGCCATGGGAAGGGTTACGGTAACACGCGTGCCCGCCCCCTTTTTCGATTCAATTTGCAGGTCACCGCCATGGAGGCGGGCCAGGGCATAGGCAATAGGCAGGCCAAGGCCGGTTCCTTCATGGCGCTTGTTGAAGCCTGCATCGACCTGGCCGAAGGGGCTCATGGCCGTTTCGATTTCAGCCATCGACATGCCCAATCCGGTGTCGCTGATGCTGATGCTGGCAAAATTTGCCGCACGCAGGCCAACATCAATTCGGATGCGGCCCTTGGCGGGGGTGAATTTTACGGCGTTGCTGAGGAGGTTGATGAGAATTTGCTTGAGCCTGAGCGGATCGGCCATCAGGTTGGGCAGGTGTGGCATGACATGGGTTTCAACAAGCACATCTTTTTCGCGGGCCTTGGCTTCAACAATGAGAAGGCATGATTCAAGGATGGCCTTGATGCCGACGGGTTCCACTTCGACGGACAATTTGCCGGCCTGAATCTTGGAAACGTCAAGAATGCCGTTGATCAGGGCCAGGAGATGTTCCGCCGCCTGCGTGATATAGGCCGAGTACTGTTCGATTTTTTCAGAGCCCGAAACTGTCTTGGTGGCGAGCATGTCGGAAAAACCAATAATGGCATTCAGTGGCGTGCGCAGTTCATGGCTCATGTTGGCAATGAATTCGGACTTGGCCTTGGAGGCCAATTCGGCGTCTACTTTTGCGGCAGTGAGGGCGGTGGATTGCTTCTGGCGGGTGATAGCCTGGCCAAAATGCTCCGCATATTCACCGATCAGTGAGCCGTCCTTAAACCAGCGATTTCCAAATGTACGCATGCAACTCCTGTCCCGTCGCCCATAGGTAGCCGCCATAATCTCAATTAGTGGTTAATGATTAGGCATCATTTGGAAAGGATTCATTTGCTTTACGTGAGGGTTGAAGCTGTTAAGATGGCCCCAACGCAATGATTAATGAGATGATTTCTGAGCTCCGGGCATGGCCCGTCGAGTGCAGGTCGTCTGGAAGGTTTAACGTGGACGCGACCAGCGGTGCGGGAAATACCCGTGGCAGGCGCAGATTCGGATTGCACGGCAACAGGGGGCGGTCAAAAGATCGCCTGGATCCTGAGGTTGCAACCACTGGCGGGAGTTTCGAACGGGAAGCCTATTATGGGGCCTTGGACCTGGGCACCAATAACTGTCGGCTTTTGATCGCCGCGCCTTCCGACCACGGGTTTCATGTCAAAGACGCTTTTTCGCGGATTGTCCGGCTGGGTGAAGGACTTGGCAAGACCGGTGCGCTCAATGTCCTGGCCATGGACCGCACCATTGAGGCGCTCCGGGTGTGCTCCAACAAGCTGGTGTGGCACAAGGTTAAGAAGCACCGCTTGATTGCCACGGAGGCCTGCCGCATGGCGAGCAATGGCGCCGAGTTCATTTCCCGGGTGACGGCTGAAACGGGTCTGGAACTCGAGATTATCGACCGGGAGACCGAGGCGAAGCTGGCGGCTTCGGGAGCGGAACCCCTGATTGATGCTGATGCCGAAAGCGCCCTGATCTTCGATATCGGTGGGGGGTCCACGGAAGTCATGTGGGTGGAGCAGCAGGACGGAAGAAAAGAACTTCTGGCCTGGACGTCGCTCGCCGCCGGGGTGGTCACCATTTCAGAACAGTTTGGCGGCGGCATTGATGTCACCACCCAGTCCTTTGCTGCCATGCGGAATTATCTGCGCCCGCTTCTCACTGATTTTGTTGCCCGTATCCAAAGCCTCAAGGGGGCAGCCCCGCTGCCCTCCCATTTGCTGGGAACCTCCGGGACGGTGACAACCATTGCCGGGGTCCAGCTTGGCCTTCGGCGCTATGACCGGTCACGGGTTGATGGTTGCTGGCTGCTCAGTGATGATGTGGGCAAGGTGACGGCGGATCTTTTGGCCATGACCAATGAGGAGCGGATGATGAATGCCTGCATTGGGCGCGAGCGGGCGGACCTGGTGATGGCGGGCTGTGCCATCCTTGAGGAAATCCGGCTGGCTTTCCCGGCAAGCCGCATTCGCGTGGCGGACCGGGGACTGCGCGAAGGAATCCTCACCCAGTTGATGATGGAAGACGGAACTTACGGAAGGATGGCATGAGCCGGCCCGGTAGCAGAAATGAACTCAGCGGGCGCAATCTCAAAGTCAAAGTGAAGACGGGCAAGGGCCGCACCGTTTCGCAAAAAATCTGGCTCGAACGGCAACTGAATGATCCCTACGTGATTGAAGCAAAGAAGCTGGGTTACCGGGCGCGCTCAGCTTTCAAGCTGATTGAGATTGATGACAGGTACAGGTTTTTGAAGCCGGGTCTTGTCGTGGTGGATTTGGGGGCGGCACCCGGCAGCTGGTGCCAGGTTGCTTCCAAGCGGGTGAAGGCGGAAGAGGGGCGTGGCCGGATCATCGCCATCGACATGCATGGCATTGACCCCATACCGGCAGTGACCATTTTCAAAAAAAACTTTTTGGATGACGATGCGCCGCAGCTTCTGTTTGATGCGCTGGGCGGCAGGAAAGCTAATGTGGTGCTCTCGGACATGGCGGCGCATGCCACGGGCCACCGTCAGACGGACCATTTTCTGGTGATGACGCTGGCCGAAGCGGGGCTTGATTTTGCCCGTCAGGTGCTGGTGCCCGGCGGCACTTATCTAGCCAAGGTCCTGCGCGGTGGCACCGAAGGCGAGATGCTGAAACAGATGAAGAAGGATTTTGCCAGCGTGCGCCATGTGAAACCCATGGCAAGCCGTGATGACTCGGCGGAGCTGTTCGTTTTGGCGATGGGGTTTCGCGGGTAGGCCCAGATTCATTCGAGAGGTTTCAGAACCAGCTTTCATTGCTTAAGAATATAACGCGAATTCCGCCGCGGCGCTCTGTCACGTTTCAGGTGACATCAATCTGCTCAATTGTCCCGCCAGATCAATCTTCTTCGTTCACACAATGGGCCCCGCCATGCGCCTGAGAACGCTGATCGAATTGCTGGCTGCACTGATACTCACTTTTGCAGCTCTCGCTGCCGTTTCGAAGATGGCAAAAACAACCGGTATGAACGTCGAAAAGGCCTATGCGCAAGCAAGCACCGGCGCTATTTACTTGACGTTGGATAACGCGGGAAGCGAACACGACGGGCTGTGTTGCGTTGCAACGAACGCAGCCCTGTGCGCAGCCGGGATTGGTTCACCATATTCTGACGCATGATGCGAACTCATCGCGGATTGAACTGCGTATTCAGAATTGAGGCGACAAATTCGACTGACTGTGTATAATCGGCACAGCGTTTCGAGTCAGGTCTTAACGTGAACGAGGTCGGAATAAGCGCTTTTTGACCACTCGGACTCGTTGTTCAGGGGTTACAGCCATGGCGATGAAAAATGAAAGACTGGTCGGCGCTGCAGACAACAGCCGCGTTTACTCAGATATTCGAAAGATCAGTCCGGCCGACCTCAAAGACGCCTTGCTCAAGGGTCTTGAAGATTTCAAAGAGAAACCCACCCACCTGGTTATTCTCGCCATAATTTATCCCCTTGCCATGTTGGTTGCGGTCAATGTTGCGGCCGGGTATGAATTGTTGCCGCTGGTCTTTCCACTGCTTTCCGGCTTCGCCCTGATCGGCCCCGTGGCCGCTGTCGGCCTCTACGACATGAGCCGGCAGCGCGAAGAGGGTCACGATGTTACCTGGGAGCACGCCTTCACCATCTTCCGCTCGCCCTCCATCTTTGCCATCGTGAAGCTTAGCATTCTGCTTGGATTGATTTACTTCGTCTGGCTCGGTGCGGCCTTTGCCATCTACCGGTCAATCTACGGCAGCGTGATACCGACATCGATCTCGGAATTTATGTGGCAAGTTCTCACCACCCCTGCCGGGTGGACACTCATCATTGTGGGCTGCGGCGTAGGCCTCGTCTTCGCCCTCGTGGTTCTGGCCATCAGCGCTGTATCCTTTCCGCTGCTAATTGACCGGAACGTTGGCACGGTGGCGGCAGTTCAGACGTCAGTTCACGCGTTCATGGCCAACCCGGTGACGATGACGATGTGGGGTCTTACCGTCGCCGGCCTCCTGGTGATCGGCACCTTGCCCCTATTCTGCGGCCTCGCCGTTATCATGCCGGTGCTCGGACATGCCACATGGCATTTGTATCGCAAGGTAGTCGAGCACTGATGTGATTTGACAGGAAAGCGTGGCAGATATTCTTCTGTGAGTCCGGCCATTAGAGCATGTTGCGGCAAAGTTGCACGACTTTGCCGATAACAACATGCTCCATGCTATTAATCTGGCGCCAATTCTTTTCGCTTGGGTGATTCCACCTAAGCGGAATGCGCGCTCGGTCTCACAGGTTCAAGGAACCGTCGGCTATTGCTGCTGTTAGCAGCAGTCCCAATTGCACGAAAGAGGCATAAAAATTTGACCGGGCGGCTTTCGGTCCGGGATCGCGGATGAGTTCGATGCCGCGCCAAATGAAGAAGCTGCCACCCGCCATGGCGCCGGCCAGATAGATGAGGCCCATGCCAAATGCCATCGGCAGCAACGACAGAACCACAAGGGCAATGGTATGCCACAGGATGATCCATGAAGTTGCGGCATCTCCGATGACAACGGGAAGCATTGGAACACCTGCTGCCGCATAGTCTTCGTGCAACACGATTGCCAGGCTCCAAAAATGAGGTGGTGTCCACAGAAAAAGGACCAGTGCGAGGATGACCGGTGCCGGTGCCAGATCGGGCGTGATGGCGGCGGCGCCGGCAAGCACGGCAAAGCTGCCGGCCAAACCGCCGATCACGATGTTCCAAACGCTGCGGCGCTTGAGCCAGATTGTGTAAACGGCGCCATAGACAAAAGCGCCCAAGAAAATATAGAGCGCAGCATGGGCATTCAAAACCCAGGCCGCAACGAAAACGGCAACGGCAAAGTTCAAGCCAAGGCCGGCAAGCCATATCCAGCCGGCCTGGAACTCACCAGTAACAAAAGGGCGGTTGCGCGTGCGCGGCATTTGGGCGTCCAACTCGCGCTCGAAATGTTGGTTAAACGCGCTGGCCCCGGCTGAAGACAGAAATACCGCAACGGCGAGGACTGCAATCTTCCCGGGGGCAAGGGAAACGCCTGGCGTTATTGCCATTCCGGCAATGGCACACAGGGTAATGGCTGCGGCAATGCGCAGCTTGAAAACCCTTGAAATCTGTTTCAGTGTTCTCGCAGTTGAATCGACCATCGTCTATCACATCGAAATTGCACAGAAATTCCCCAGGCGGGTCGATGGTAGCATGTGAGGTGCGCTCTGGAACAGGGGTGCATTTTGTACTCCAAAACCAAAGCGCTGAATCAAGGCGCTGAAATAAGGCGCCGAAGCAAGGCGCTCAAATGGGAGCCATGACGATATGATTTTGGCATTCGTATTGGTTGTTTTGGTCGTTGGCTCGGTGATATTTCACCTTATGAGCCCGTGGTGGTGGACACCGATTGCCTCGAACTGGGATTACATCGATCACACGATCACCATCACATTCTGGATCACTGGCGTTGTTTTCGTCGCTATTGGTTTGTTCATGGCCTATTGCGTGTTCCGCTTCCGCCACCAGGAGGGAACACGGGCCGCATACGAGCCGGAGAACAAGAGGCTGGAGTGGTGGCTCACTGTCTTGACTACGCTGGGGGTTGCAGGGTTGCTTACTCCCGGCCTGTTTGTATGGAATCAGTTCATCACGGTCCCGGCAGGGGCGGATACAATTGAGGTTCTGGCCCAGCAGTGGCAATTCAGTTTTCGCCTTCCGGGCAACGACGGCGTATTGGGCACGTCCGACACCAGGAATGTCAATTCTGAAAACCCGTTTGGCCTCAATCCTAATGATCCCAACGGCCAGGACGATGTCCTGGTAGAAGCCCAGGACCTGCACCTGCCGCTCAACAGGCCAGTCAAGGTATTGCTCCGTTCGATAGATACCCTGCACGACTTTTACGTGCCCCAGTTCCGCGCCAAGATGGACATGGTGCCGGGCATGGTCACCTACTTCTGGTTCACGCCGACCCGCACTGGGACATTCGAATCAATCTGTGCTGAACTGTGCGGCACCGGGCATTACACCATGCGCGCCTTGGTCGTGGTGGATGAGGCGAGTGCCTATCAGACGTGGCTGCAGGAGCAGTCGACGTTCAAGCAAGCGTTGGCCGCTACAGAAGATAAGTTAAGTCTGGCCTTGGGCGAAATCGAAACAGGTTCCGCGGAGAGAGTATCTGAACGATGACACCCAGCTCAACAGGGCCATAGGGAACAAATTCGGAGAGGTGATTTGATGACCGATGTAACCCCCGACACTGCCAGCTATCTTGCACCTGCTGAAGTCGAGGACGTAGAGCTTTACCATCCGAAAAGCTTCGTCACGAAATACATCTGGAGCCAGGACGCCAAAGTCATCGCCATCCAGTATGCGGTCACGGCGATCGCGATAGGTTTGGTGGCATTAGTGCTGTCGTGGATGATGCGGCTACAGCTGGGGTTCCCGGACACCTTCTCCTTCATCTCGCCGGAGGCCTACCTCCAGCTTATCACGATGCACGGCATGATCATGGTCATCTACCTGCTCACGGCGCTGTTTCTCGGTGGGTTTGGCAACTACCTCATCCCATTGATGGTCGGGGCCCGCGACATGGTGTTCCCCTATGTGAACATGTTGAGTTATTGGGTCTATCTGTTGGCTGTGCTGGTGCTTGTGGCGAGTTTCTTCGTGCCGGGCGGGTCCACCGGTGCGGGCTGGACGCTCTACCCGCCGCAGGCCATCCTCGCCGGCACGCCGGGGCAGAGTTACGGCATTATCCTGATGCTCGCCTCTCTGGCGTTGTTCATCATCGGATTCACCATGGGCGGTTTGAACTACGTGGTGACGGTGTTGCAAGCACGCACGCGCGGCATGACTTTGATGCGCCTGCCCCTGACCGTATGGGGCATTTTCGTTGCTACCATTCTCGCGTTGCTGGCCTTTCCCGCCCTATTCGTCGGCGCCGTGATGATGATGTTTGACCGGCTTCTGGGAACCAGCTTCTTCATGCCGGATATCGTCGAGTTCGGTGAAAGCCTGAAATACGGCGGCGGCAGTCCGATACTGTTCCAGCATCTTTTCTGGTTTTTCGGACATCCCGAGGTTTATATCGTGGCCTTGCCGGGCTTCGGCATCGTTTCCGACCTGCTCAGCGTCCATGCGCGAAAGAACATCTTCGGCTACCGGATGATGGTGTGGGCGATCGTGGCCATCGGGGCCTTGAGCTTCGTGGTGTGGGCGCACCACATGTATGTCAGCGGCATGAATCCCTATTTCGGTTTCTTCTTCGCCACGACCACGCTCATCATCGCGGTGCCGACGGCCATCAAGGTTTACAATTGGGTGCTGACTCTTTGGCGCGGCAACATACACTTTACCCTGCCGATGCTG
>CAZAMS010000087.1:0-2422 GCA_964486305.1 uncultured Aestuariivirga sp. | reverse complement strand
CGATGAGAGCGCCTTGCCAATCGAGGAAGGATCATTGGTGCCATGGATGCGGTACAGCGTATCCGCACCGTTGGAATAGAGATAGAGGGCACGGGCACCCAATGGATTTTCCGGCCCGCCCGGCATGCCATTGGCCCATTTTGCCGCATTTTCGTCACGAACGACCATTTCCTCCGGCGGCAGCCAGCGCGGCCAGCGGCGCTTCATGCCGATTTTTGCTTCGCCAGACCAGGAAAAACCGGCACGGCCTACGCCTACGCCGTAGCGGATGGCCTGATTGTTTTCGAGAACATGGTAGAGATGGCGGTGTTCGGGATCGACAATAAGGGTTCCGGGCCATTCCGTGCCGGAATAATCCACGAGCTGCTTGTGGAAGGAGTTGGGAATTTGCTTCAGGTTCGCCGGGACGATTTGATAATCGACGGGTGATTCGGCCGGCGGCAGGAGACTGAGATCGCGCCCTGATCCATCGCCATCATACAACGGGTTGGACTGCGCCAATGCGGGCTTTGCAAGGGCTAAAAGCGACAGGGAACCAAGAAGAAGTTCACGGCGCGAAACAGCAACAGACATAGCTTCCTCCTTTCCCGACTCAACGACTCAACGCGCAAGCCTTATGAAAGTTCCACGCGGCGGGAACGTGAAATTGCTGTGGCAATTGTGTGGTTAAGTGCTCACGCGAGCGTGAAGGTGGCCTCTCCGACCTGGTAGACATTGCCGGAGCCGGTGATGGGCTTGCAATTGCGGGCTATGCCCTTGGGGAGGAAGGGGGCGGGCGCAAAGGCTTCGCAAAGCTGGCCATCCTCGGCGCTCCAGGTGCCAGTGGTGGTGCCCTTGCCGGTGACTTCCACAAGGGAGGTTCCATCGGAGGCATAGAGCGTTACGCCGCTATTATTGGGGCCGGACCAGCGCCAGCTTTTTCCCGACAGGATATTGCGGATATCTGCCGCACTCAGGCCGGTGGGCTCGGTTGGCGCATAGGATTGGTCCTGGCTGGCGCAGGCCGCCAGGCCTAAGACAAGAATGATGAATGCTGCACGCCGCGTAAGATAGTTCATGGGTAACTCCCCCCGAATGACCCTCTGGTAAACTCTTAGCATATGGCGAGAATGTGGAAAAGCAAACTATTCCCTTGCCGCCACAACGGGTTGCGGCTCTTCGACTTCGGCGACAACGGGAAGACCGGTGTTGGGATCGACGGCGATCTGCACCGGCTCCTGGGTTGCTGAGCCGAAGAGGGGTGAAGGATCTTCTGCCCGGGCAAGAGTTGCGGTGGCGAGCAGAGCGATTGCAATCAGGATGCGCGTCGTCATTGGCAAATCTCGCAGGTGAAAAGTGGCTGGCGGGATTTGACAACGGAATGGTTAGGGAAGGCTTAAGATGTGATCAAACGGGGACATGCGTCACGATTTTGCGATAATGCCGCCATAGTTTGCTTTCCAATTCAACCAGGGAGAGCACCATGCATTTTGTTTCCAGACTTCTCGTGGCCGGACTTCTGAGCACTGTGGCCTTCGCACCGGCGCAGGCCGAGTTGGTGAAGATCACGCTGCTGGGCGTCGGCGATGTTTACAAGTTTGCGGGCGGCAAGACGCGGGGCGGCATGGCGCGGCTCAACGCGGTGGCCAAGGCTGAGAAAGCCGCCAACCCGAATTTCCTCTACCTGTTTGATGGCGACCTGCTGTCTCCCTCGCTGCTGTCGGGCCTCGACCACGGAATGAACATGATCACGCTCACCAATGTGGTGCCCTTCGACCTGGCGGTGCCGGGCAACCATGAATATGATTTCGGCGTGGAAAACTTCGACGAGAAATTGAAGGCGTCGAAATATCCGTGGGCGGCGATCAACATCACCAAGGCGGATGGCTCGGCCATTGCGGGCCTTGGCGGGGTGACGATGAAGGAGGTGGCGGGGGTCAAAATTGCGCTGATCCCGGTGGCGCAGGATACCTCGCCGCAAGTTGCGTCAACCGGCGAACTTAAATTCGGGCCAACGGCGGACATGGCCATTGAAGCGGCCAAGCAGGCGCGGAAGGACGGAGCCGAACTTGTTGTCGGCGTGGTGCAGGCGCCGCATTCCGACGACCAGAAGATGTTCGCCTCCAAGGCCTTCGATGTGATCCTTTCCGGCGATGACCATGACCTTGTGGTGCAATACAACGGCATCACGGCTTATGTGGACACCTCCACCGAGGCCAATCATCTGGTGCCTATCGACTTGACCGTGAATGTCGAGGAGAAGGACGGCAAGCGCACGGTGAAATGGGAGCCGAATTTCCGCTTCATCGATACGGCGAGTGTTGCGCCTGATCCGGAAACGCAGAAGCTGGTGGATGGCTTTGCGGCCGAGCTCGACAAGGAGCTCAATGTGGTGATCGGCAAGACCACGGGCCCCTTGGACAGCCGGCGCAATGTTGTGCGC
>CAZAMS010000086.1:0-2497 GCA_964486305.1 uncultured Aestuariivirga sp. | reverse complement strand
GCTGCGGATAGCGGTTCAGGGGCCAGAGATTTTTCAGGCGCTCGCCAAAGAAGCGGCCTGCCCAATAGGAAAACTGGTCGCCGACGATCGCGCCAATTGCGGTGGCCAGAAAGACTGGCCAAAATGGGAGGTGTCCGGACCCTACCAGAATGCCGGCGCCTACCAGCACGGCGGTTGAAGGCACGAACAATCCGATAATGAGGAGCGCTTCACCAAAGGCGATGAGAAATACGATAATGATGGCCCATCCCGGATTCTGGGCAAAATAATCAAGATAGGCCTGTAAATGGTCCATGTCGCGGGGCTAGGGCTCGACTTCGTCGTCTGGTTGAAGGCCAAATGGGGGCAGGATATGGCCCCTGTCTAGAACTATTTGATTACAACAAATTAAATTGCAAGATTCTGTGGGAAAGCCTTACTGGCGCAAGCAAATTGAGGTGATATTCCGTCTTGTTTCAACCTATCATGACAGATGATGGAAGATTTAGAGGCGAATAAGACCCAGCCGCCACCAGCAACGGTAGGCCTCTGGTTAGGATATGGTGCGCTCTGCGTTGGCATGTTCATGGCCATCCTGGATATCCAAGTGGTCGTCACGTCACTGTCGGTTATTGAGGACGCCCTGAAAATTGGCGCCGACCGCATGAGCTGGGTGCAGACCACCTATCTCATTGCCGAAATCATTTCCATTCCCATCACCGGATTGCTCATCCGCATCTTCACTATTCGCTGGCTCTTCGCCGCGGCCATTTTTACTTTCACACTCGCTTCCGTTGGGTGCGCCTTCAGTTTTGACTTCGTCTCCCTCATCGTGTTCCGGGTCCTGCAGGGCTTTGCCGGCGGCGTTCTCATTCCTTTGGTGTTTGCCGCCATCTTCCTGCTCTTCGGGAAGGGCCTGAATCAGACCATTGCAACGACAATCGGCGGACTGCTCGCCGTGCTTGCGCCAACACTCGGACCGCTCACCGGCGGCTGGATCACGGAAAACTACTCGTGGCACTGGTTGTTCCTGATCAATGTGGTGCCGGGCATTGTGACACTGGTGATTGGCGTTTTGTGCCTGCCGCAGAATCAGACCCGCCTGTCATTGTTCAAAACGCTGGACTGGATTTCTCTTGTTTACGTGGCCATTGGCCTTGCGGCCCTTCTGATCGGCCTGAAGGAAGCACCCGACCAGGGCTGGTTCGTGCCTCAGGTTTTCGCCTACTTCGTGATCTTTGCAATCTGTGTTTTTCTTGCCGTGCGCCGGCCAAACCCGGCTATTTCCTTCTCGCTATTGCGTGACCGCAATCTTGCTTATGGCTGCGTCCTCAGCTTTATCCTGGGTGTTGGCCTGTTTGGTTCAGTATACCTGATGCCCCTGTTCCTTGCCTTTGTGCGCGGCATGGGCCCGCTCGACATTGGGGTCGTCATTCTCGTGACTGGTATCGCCCAGCTCGTCACCGCGCCGATTGTTGTTCAGATTGACCGCTTTGTGGATGCGCGCCTGCTTTCGGCGGTTGGTTTCGCAGCCTTTGCAATCGGGCTTCTGATGAGCTGCTTTCAAACAATAAACGCGGGCTATGACGAGATGTTCTGGCCGCAAGTCGTTCGTGGCGCATTCGTGGCGCTGTGCATTCTGCCACCCATCCGCTTTGCCCTTGGCTTCATTTCACGCGAGCATATTGCCGACGCCAGCGGGTTGTTCAACCTTTCGCGCAATCTCGGCGGGGCCATTGGCATCGCACTCATCGATACAATTGTGTTTTCGCGCGGACCCGAACATGCGGACCGGATTGTTGACCTCATCAAAGCTGATCCAACGAAGGCAGCGGCGGCACTGGGCCTCACCGTGGGCGATCTGCCGGACCCGCAGGACCCTACGGGCCTTCTCGGCATCATGGATATCATTGAACAATCCAGCATTACCTCTGCCATCAATGAGGCGTGGCTCGTCATGGGTGCCATTACAGCTGTTGCCCTGGTCGTTCTTCTGGTCATGGGGCCGATTCGCGTGCCCGCTTTGCCGTCTCCCGCCGAGGCTCGCACGTAAATTTATTTTGATTGAAAACATGGTTAACGACTTGACGGTCTGGCCCACCCCCGGTTTTCCACAGTGGGCCCACCAAATAATCCAAGTAGCACTTGAGCTTGCCCCCAGAATCGGATGATCATCCGGTTATCCACAGGACGGACGAAACTGTGGACACAACATATAGCGTTAGGGTTTTGTTAACACACTAGCTATTGACGTCCGGTAACCGGTGTAATAATTTAGTGTTCAAGGCCGTGGGGACGGGGACGCGACAGTAAGGCCGCTTCTCCCAAGAGTTAAAAACCAAAATTAGAGGCTAAAAATCTGAGAAGTTTCGATTTCTCAGGCAGGGTTTGTGTCGTCAAACACGGGTGAATAGGGCTCCGTGGGTGCATTGTTGTGCGCTCTCGGCAACGAAACGAAAAAACAATGAGGGACAGCAATGCACGTCGCGCGCAAATATACGAAATCCGGCCAGGATGC
>CAZAMS010000085.1:0-10821 GCA_964486305.1 uncultured Aestuariivirga sp. | reverse complement strand
CCGGCAAAAAGGCGAGGATGCACGAGATAGCCACCGATATAGGCAAGGGCCCCCGGGCCCTTTTGACGGATGAGGCGCCCGTCACGCCCCAAGAGGAAATCCCCTTGGCCATCATAACCAATGGTACGGTCAACGTGGCATAACAGGAGAAGGCAGTCCATCGTTGCGTCATTCCAGGCATTGCGCAGCCGGCTCAGTGATGGAACCTTGCCGTCGATCCAGAAGCTGTCGCTGTTGAGCACGAAGAATGGTTGTTCACCAAGCAAGGGCAAGGCCTTTGCAATGCCACCGCCCGTGTCAAGAATTTCGGCTCGCTCATCTGAAAATATGGTTTCAGGCGAAGTCTGCTGTTTCGACCACAAGAGTATCTGATCCGCCAGATAGTGGCCGTTGACGACGGCCTTCTGAATGCCGGCTTTCCGCAACCGGTCCATGCCGTAGTCAATGAGGGATTTTCCCGCAATTTCAATGAGCGGCTTGGGCCTATGATCAGTCAGGGGCCGCATGCGCAAGCCAAGGCCTGCGGCAAGTATCATGGCACGGGTGCCGATTTTTTCTGTCATTGCACCCCGCCTTATAACTGCAAGTTCCGGTCATACCAATTTTTTAGAATGGCAAGATCAGGGTGAGCCAGGTTGCGCTTGAGATAGCGTGAAACACGGGGAATGTGGTTGAGATAGATGTGCTTGCCATCGCGCTTGGAAAGGCGTGCAAAGATCCCCAATATTTTGGTGGCGCGCTGGGCCCCCAGAATTGCAAAGGCGCGGGAAAATTCACGGGCGTCAAATTGGCCAGTCGTGGAGCGAAGCCCACAATAATACTCATAAAGCTCATCGGCTTGCTTGAAATCAATATCAACGCGGGCGTCCTGCAGCATTGAGACAAGGTCATAGGCCGGATGACCCAGCACGCAATCCTGCGTATCAATGAGTCCAACCCGGCGAAGGCCCTTGCGTCCCGGCATCCAAAGCAGATTGGGTGAGTGATAATCCCGGAGCGTCCAGACGGGCCTGTTGGGAATGATGTCAGCCAGGAGCGATTGCCAGATGGCTGAAAGCTCCGCCTTCACATCATCGCTGGCTTCGGACTTCTTGTGCAGGGGCCAGAACCAGGAAGGCAGCAAATCAACCTCGATCAACATGGCATCAAGATCATAATTGGCAAGCTTGTAGCTGGAGCTGCCGCGCACCGGCACCGTGTTGGGCCAGTCTCGCACCGCCATATCGGCAAGGACTTCAACCGCCGCCTTCATGGGCTCTCCCATGTCATCGCCCCGGGCGATCATTTCTCCAAACACATTGTTTCCAAGAGGCTCGATAAGGGCCAGGCCTTGTTTGATATTCACGTCGTAGACCTTGGCGGCACTGTAATCGAGGTTGAAAAGATAGTCATTAATGGCCACGACCGCACTGATGCCTTCGGCCAAATGCGCAATGGCACTATAGGGTTTGCCGTTTCTCACCACCGGACCATCGGGCCGGCTGGGCATGTCCATCAGCAACATCGTTGAGGCAGAGGTTTCGATGCGTTCATAGCGCCGGGCTGAAGCATCACCTTCAAAAAAATACCGCGTCCCGCCAATCATTGGCGACTGGCGCACAAACCCGTTGATTGTTTCGTTCCGCCTGAGCGTTTCAATCCACTTTCCCGTGGCCTCAAGCCTCAGGTCGCGGGTGCCGCCTGATCCCGAGAAGAAGATTTTCAGGCAATCGGGAGAAATATTTTCAGTGAGATTTTCCGGCCATTCAATGATCGTAAGATATTTCGGAAGAAATTCCTCAAGTCCCAGTTCGGTCACTTCTGCGGCGGATTTTATCCGGTAGAGGTCAACATGCGCCACGGGCACCCTGATGGCGTCGTAGGCTTGAACCAGCGAAAATGAAGGGCTCGGAATATCGAATTCCCCGCCATCCAGTGCTAGGGCTCGGATAAAAGCCCGGGCAAACGCGGACTTTCCGGCCCCCAGATCACCCGAGAGGTATATTGCCAATCCCGGCCTCGCCCAGAGTGAAAGCTCCCGTGCAAGAGCCTCCATGGCGGCAAGTGTGGTGGCGCGGCGTTCAATGATCATGACGGAAGGGTTCAGGCAACACGCTGCGGGCTGATGCGTTCAACCTGGTTGTTCCTGGGGCTTTGTCTCGCGGGTCCATCGATTGGGAAACTACACACAACTGTTGTGCCTCGGTCAAGTTTGGAAATAAGCGAAACATTGCCGCCGTGAAGTTCGGTGAAGCTCTTTACGATTGCAAGGCCAAGGCCAGGCCCGCGGTGGCTGCCCGGCAGGGGTTTGGACTGGAATCTCTCGAAAGCTTTCTTCTGGAATTCCGGATCAATGCCGCGCCCGGAGTCGGCTATCCAGATCTGGATATTTGTGCCGGTGGGCCTGGCGCCCATGCGGATTTGGCTGCCCCTGGCCGAAAACCCGATGGCATTTGAAAGCAGGTTTGCGATGATCTGTTCGACCCGCACAGTATCGCCAACAAATGCAAGAGAGTCCTCGGCAAGTTCAATACTCAGTGTTTGATCGCGCCTGGTCATTGCCGGTGACAATTTTTCGGCTGCCGATTGCAGGATGGTGGCAACATCCAGCCTGGATAGTTTCAATTCCATCGCACCCGCATCAATCGCCGAGAGATCGATGATGGCATCAATGATGGCCTTCAGTTCCTCCGATGATTTCTTGATGTCGAGAACATATTCCCGCTGTTTTGGAGAAAGCTCGCCGACCAGCCCGAGATCGAGTGTTTCAGCAAATCCCAGGATGCTCGTGAGAGGTGTGCGGACCTCATAGGAGACGTTGCTGAGAAAGGCATTCTTGAGGCGGTCAGCAGCTTCCAGGGCTTCGGTGCGGTCGCGCAAGGCTCGTTCCATTTTTGCAGGGTCCGAAATGTCCGAGAAGGTCAGAAGCGTATTGCCGTCTGGCAAGGGAACTGAACTGTATTGCAAGATGCGGTCACTGGCCGTCAGGCGGCCGCGCAGGGCCCGGCGCTCCGATTCCATGCCGGTGACGCCAAACTTGATCTCCTGCCATGCGGCACCCGCTTCCCTGATCACCACGGCATCATTGGCAAGTTGGTCGATGTGGGGTTCTTTTTGGAGAAAGACGCCATCAAAGTTCCAGAATTTTGAAAAGGCCGGGTTGAAAAGTTTCAAACGGCCATCGGAACCGAAAAGTGCAATGGCCTCTTCGAGATTGTCGAGTGTTTCGCGCTGAACCCCGATAAGTTCGTTGTAGCGGCTCTCAAGTTGGATTTCCTTTGTGACGTTTTCGTAAAGGTAAGTAACGCCGCCAAATGGATGCTGCTCGCAGACAACATGCAGCGATCGGCCATCGGGCAGATACCACCAGCTTTCCCGCATTTCGAGTGTCGTATAGGAGGAAAGCTGCCGGGCCCGCCATTCGCGGTAATTCGCCTGTTCAGGGATGCATCTCTGGGTCCGCAGCCGGTCGAGTATTTCGCCATCGGTGGGATGGGTGTCGAGCCATTGGCCATCAATGGGCCAGAGCTGGGCAAAGGCCATGTTGTGAAAGCGCAACCGTTGATCAGGTCCGAAAGTGGCAATGGCCGTATCAAGCTTGTTGAGTGTCGAGGCGTGGGCCTTGATATGCCGGTCAAGCTCCTTTTCTATTTCTTCGAGGGCCGATACATCAACCGCAAATCCGGCCTTGCCTTCCGGGAGCGCTATCTCGTGGATATTAAGGGCCCGCATGGCGCCGGCAAAAACGGCATGAGTTCTTCCCAATAGTCCTACCTTGGGATCGGCCTTTGTCGTATCGATCCGCTCTGGCGTGGCAACCTCAATGAGAGATTTCAAAACCGCATCGCTGTCGGGAAGCTCCACCGCCTTGACATAGGCCTGGTTGACCCAGCTCAGCCTGCCATCCCCGTCGCGAAGCCAGATCGGCAGGGGAGCCGAGTCAAGCACTGCACTGAGACGCTCGACCTGCATGCCAAGTTTTCGCGCATCATAATTCAGCTCGGTAATTTGCTGACGTTCGCCCGACAGGGGGCGAAACCGCAGGGTTGCCATGCCGCCCGCCGCCCGCCCATCGGCTTCAAGCAGCTCATTGTGGAGTGTTTTAACGCCAATATTAAAGGGTTTTCCGATCTCCCGCAGCGTCCTGATGCAGTCCTCGATGACATTGCTGGAATCAGCCTCAAGCCAGGCAGGGAAATTCAGCATGTCGGCAGCGGCCGACGGAACCATTGCGCTGCCATACATGTTGCCGATGATGCGGCTGGGCATGTCCTGCTTGCCGTGCCAGACAATCATGACATGGGCTTCGGCGGCAAAGGCCGACTCAGCCTCATTGAGCTTGATCTCCAGTTCACTCACCCGCTGACGCGCCTTGTTTTCATCACGGCCCAGTTTTCTGACGACGAGAAAGGCCCAGATGAAAACAGCGACGGCTGCAAAGGTCAGAAAACTCGTAAATGGATCCAAATCGGGAATTTGGATGGAGGCGGCAAAGGCACTGGTGGAGTGCAGGCATGCGAATACGACAACCGCGATATGACGCATGATTGCGTTCATTGTGCTGTTGCCTTCCCGCATTTTTTCTCCGGCCACCTGCGAGATGCGGCCCGAATCAGCCCGCACCTGTCCCATCCGGAGATATAGACTCAAAAATAGCTTGTCGGAACCTGCTTCATGGCACGCAAATATTGCGCCCGCACGCTCCCGCTAATAGCGGTAGTAATCGGGCTTGAACGGGCCCTTTGGCGCAACCCCGATATAGGCCGCCTGGTCATCGCGCAATCTGGTGAGTTTGACCCCGAGCTTTTCCAGATGGAGGCTTGCCACCTTCTCATCGAGATGTTTCGGCAGCACATAAACCTCGTTCGTGTATTTGCCGGTTTTGGCATTGGTGAAGAGTTCGATTTGCGCCAGCGTCTGGTTGGTAAAGGAGGCGGACATGACAAAGCTGGGATGGCCGGTGGCGTTGCCGAGATTGACAAGGCGGCCCTGCGACAAAAGAATGATCCGGTTGCCCTTTGGAAAATGCACCAGGTCAACCTGTGGCTTGATGTTGGTCCATTTGAAATTTTTCAGTTCGGCGACCTGGATTTCATTATCGAAATGTCCGATGTTGCAGACGATGGCCATGTCCTTCATCTGCTTCATGTCATCGACGGTGATGACATCCTTGTTGCCTGTTGCGGTCACAAAAATATCGGCATCGGCAACAACATCCGAAAGCGTCTGCACCGAATAGCCATCCATCGCCGCCTGCAAGGCGCAAATGGGATCAACTTCAGTGACAACCACGCGCGCCCCTGAACCCCTAAGCGACAGCGCCGAGCCCTTGCCCACATCGCCATAACCGCAGACAACCGCCACTTTGCCGGCCATCATCACGTCCGTGCCGCGGCGTATGGCATCCACCAGCGATTCCCTGCAGCCATATTTGTTGTCAAACTTCGACTTGGTGACACTGTCATTCACGTTTATGGCGGGGAAGGGAAGCTCGCCCTTCTTTTGCAGTTCATAGAGGCGGTGAACACCAGTTGTTGTTTCCTCTGATACGCCAATGATCGAGGCGCGCACTTTACTGAACCAGCCGGGGCTGGATTTCAGGCGCTTGGCAATCTCCGCATAGAGGCATTCTTCTTCCTCGCTCTTGGGGTAGGCAATGAGTTTTGGATCCGTTTCCGCCTTTGCACCAAGCAGAATATAAAGCGTTGCATCACCACCATCATCAAGGATCATGTTGGTGGTCTGGCCATCGGCCCAGTCAAATATTTTTGCGGTGTATTGCCAGTATTCCTTCAGGGTTTCGCCCTTGAAGGCAAAAACCGGAATGCCGGCGGCGGCAATAGCCGCTGCCGCATGATCCTGGGTTGAATAGATGTTGCAGGAGGCCCAGCGGATATCGGCGCCCAGCGCCTTCAGTGTTTCAATCAAAACCGCAGTCTGCACCGTCATGTGAAGCGAGCCGGAAATGCGCGCACCCTTCAGGGGCTGGGCCTTGGCATATTCTGCCCGGGTGGACATAAGGCCCGGCATTTCAACTTCGGCTATGTCGAGTTCCTTGCGCCCCCAATCGGCAAGCTTGATGTCGGCAACGTGGTAGTCAGTGAAAGTGGCCATGGGAGAACTCCAAAACGAGGAAATTTGCGATTGAAACCGTGCCTATAGCAGGCGTCACGCAGACTGGCAATAAGGACATAAAGATTTCTTTATATTCTTAAATGTAGTTCTGGGATTGAAGTGATGTGATCGTGGGCTTGCTGCCATTAAGGGGATTGGCCGGATTCCACGACAGCTTGGTTTCGTAAAACCGCGTCGCCAGGGCATCGTACATCAAGAGGCGGCCCGCTAGGCTGTCCCCAATCTCCAGGATTTCCTTGATCACCTCCATGGCCTGCATGGAACCGACAATGCCGGGGAGAGCACCCAGAATGCCCACCTCTTCGCAAGCCGGAAAAAGTCCCCGTGCCGGCAGGTCACCAATGAAGCAGCGATAGCTTGGCAGGGGTTCACCCGATGGTGTCTTTTCGTAAGGCTTGAACGTTGAAATCTGTCCGTCGAATTGCCCAACGGCGGCAGAGACCAATGGTTTTTTTGCAAAGTAACAGGCATCGCTGACCAGAAACCGGGTGGGAAAATTATCGCAGCCATCGGCAACAATGTCATACTGCCGAATGATGTCGAGTGCGTTTGAAGCATCTAGGCGCAAGCAATGCTCGATGATCTTGGGATGGGGATTTATGGTTTCCAAAGTCATGCGAGCACTTTTTGTTTTGTATTCGCCCACCCGTGCTGTTGTATGGACAACCTGCCGCTGGAGGTTTGAGAGGCTGACCTTGTCATTATCGCAAATGCCAATGGTTCCAATACCTGCCGCTGCAAGATAAAGCAGCGCCGGCGTACCAAGGCCCCCGGCTCCGACGACCAGAACCTTTGCGTTGATGAGCTTGGCTTGCCCCGGCCCTCCAACCTCTGGCACCACGATGTGCCGGGCATAGCGTTCAAGCTCTTCCGGTGACAGCGCCATCAGGCAACTCCTGACGAGCCAAAACCATTGTCGCCGCGTGCCGTATCATCAAGAGCTGCAACTTCAAGCAATGTTGCGCGGGCAACTGCGGCCACAATCATCTGGGCAATGCGGTCCCCTCTCTTGATGACAAAATCTACCGTTCCATGATTGATCAGCGGCACTTTGATTTCACCGCGATAATCACTGTCGATCGTGCCCGGAGAATTCAAAACCGTAACCCCATGCTTGACGGCAAGCCCCGAACGGGGCCGCACCTGTGCCTCGTGATGATCGGGAAGGGCAATGGCAAAACCCGTCGGCATCAGAAAACGTGCACCAGGTTTCAGAACCGTATCTTCCGCAGCACGAAGATCCATGCCGGCGGCGCCGGGAGTTTCATATGCTGGCAGGGGCAGGTTTTCACCATTGGCCAGCCGCATAATCCTCAAGGACGTCACGCCTTGCCTGTTGATAATTGCGCGGCGAGTTGTTTCATCAGACGCTGCGCAACATCCTGCTTTGACAAAAGCCCCCAGCTTTCAACGCCAGAAGCCGAGACAAGCTGCACGGAGTTTTGCTCTCCGCCAAAAACCCCGCGTTCCTTACTCACATCATTGGCGACAATCAAGTCACAGCCTTTCTTCTTCAATTTGTCACGGGCGTTGTCCAAAATATTTTCAGTCTCCGCGGCAAAGCCAACAACCAGTGTCGGGCGCTTTGACGCGCGCTTGGCGATTGTCTGCAGGATGTCGGGATTTTCTTCGAGCTGCAGTGTTGGTATGCCGTTCTTGTCCTTCTTGATCTTTTGATCTTTCTCCTGCGCAACGCGCCAATCGGCAACGGCTGCGGCGAAGATGGCGATGTCACAGGGAAGCTCCCGCTCACTGGCCGCCAGCATTTCGACAGCACTTGTCACTGGAATCATTTGCACGCCGGGTGGGATTGGAAGGTCCACCGGGCCGGAAATCAAAACCGTTTCAGCACCAAGCGCCACTGCAGCCGCTGCAATGGCATAGCCCTGCTTGCCGGAGGAATAGTTGGAAATGTAGCGCACGGGATCAATGGCCTCGCGCGTTGGCCCCGCCGTGATCAGCACTTTTTTGCCTTTGAGAGGTTGTATTTTTGGAGCCAGCGCTGCTTCAATCGCAGAAACAATTTCGGAAGGCTCCGCCATGCGCCCCAGCCCATATTCACCGCAGGCCATATCACCCTCATTGGGGCCAACAAGGAGAATGCCATCGCGCTTCAATTGCTGGAGATTGCGTTGGGTTGCTGCATGGTGCCACATCCGCACATTCATGGCAGGTGCGATGAGCACGGGCTTGTCCGTGGCAAGGAGTGTTGTTGATGCCAGATCATTGGCACTGCCATGGGCCATCTTCGCCACGAGATCCGCCGTGGCAGGCGCCACAACCAGCAAGTCCGCCGCGCGCGACAATTCAATATGGCCCATTTCAATTTCATCCGTGAGATTGAAAAGCGCGGTATGAACCTTCTGTCCCGTGAGGCTGGCAACCGACAAGGGCGTTACAAACTCTTCCGCAGCCTTCGTCATGATGGTGCGAACGCCCACACCCCGGCCCGCGAGCAGCCGGATCAGTTCAAGGGATTTATAGGCGGCAATTCCGCCACCGATAATGAGAAGTATAGTTTTTCCGGAGATTGCGGTCATGGCATTAATGTAGCGATTAACTGCTCTTTCTTAAAGGACGAGTTTCAGGGCGATAACCACCAGCGCCGCCGCCCCTGCTATCAGTGCATAGCGCTGAAAGCGATTGGCATGGTGGTGGGCGATAGCAATGCGGTTTGTCGTGTCGCTGTCGAGCTTGATGCTGCCGGATTGCACGATTTCTGTGACAACGTCTGGCAGCATGGAAGCCAGGCGACCAAGGGAAGCAGCACTTTTCACGGCACCTTCCAGCTTGCCGATTGGCCCCAGCTTCCTTTCAATCCAGCTCCGCACCACAGGTTCGGCCGTGACCCACATGTTGAGTTCCGGATTAAGGGTGCGGGCAACCCCTTCGACCACGACCATGGTTTTTTGCAGCAGCAGGAGTTGCGGCTGGGTAACCATGTTGAACTGGCCGGTCACCTCAAAAAGCTGGGTCAAAAGCCGCGCCATGGAAATTTCATGGGCGGCAAGGCCCATGATGGGTTCACCGATGGCGCGCAGCGCCTGAGCGAAATCAGCCACATCCTGGTCACGCGGCACATAACCCGCATCAAAATGAACTTGAGACACCCGCATGTAATCCCGCGTGATGAAGCCAAAAAGAATTTCAGCGAGAAAGAGACGGTCGCCCTCACTCAGTCTGCCCATGATGCCGAAGTCAACCACCACAAGGTGGCCATTTGCATCGACGAAGAGATTTCCCTGATGCATGTCCGCATGAAAGAAGCCATCGCGAATGGCATGGCGCAGGAAACTCTGGATGATGTTGTCGCCCAGGGCTTTGAGATCAAATCCCTTTGCTTTCAGAGCGACGATATCGGAAATCGGAATGCCCTCAATCCATTCCGTTGTCAGAACCTGACGCGCGGTGAGCGGCCAGTCAACGCGCGGCAGGCGGAAGTTCAGGTCATCAACCGTTGTGTTGGCCATCTCCGAAATGGCGGACGCCTCCATGCGCAGGTCAAGTTCGAGCTTCATCGAATGTTCAAGCATCTCAACGGCGGCCACGGGACGTAAGCGTCGCGCTTCGCTTGAGAACCGCTCCATCATCCGTGCCGCAAAAAAGAAATTCGAGAGATCATCGGAAAAGCGTTTCTCAACCCCACGGCGCAGTATTTTAACGGCAACTTGTGATCCCTCTTTTGTTTTCGCTTTGTGAACTTGCGCAATTGAAGCTGCCGCAACAGGCTCGCCAAATTCAGCGAATAGCGCCTCAACACTCTGGCCAAGATTGAGACGAATGGTGTTGCGCGCTTCTTCCATGCTGAAGGGTGGCAAACGGTCTTGCAAAGATTTCAGCTCGAAGGCGCGTTTGGCCCCGATCACATCAGGACGGGTGGAAAGAAACTGGCCAAGCTTGATGTAGCTCGGCCCAAGGGAAGAGAGTGCTGCAGTGACGCGGCTGTTTACATCTTCCGAGGGTGCCGCGGCACCAAATTTTGCAGTTTTGAGAAGCACTCTTGCAAACCACGGCAGATCAGAGACCTGTTCAGGCTGCATAAAAAAATCATAGCGCGCCAAGGTTCGTCCGGCTCTTGCAAGTCGCCAGATTTTCTTCACGGTTGAAATCATCAGATTCGCCAGCCCGAATGAATGGCGACAATGCCACCAGAGAGATTGCGGTAGCTTGTGCGTGTGAAGCCCGCCGCATCGATCATCGCCTTGAATTCTTCCTGTTTGGGAAAGGTGCGGATGCTTTCGACAAGATAACGATAGGGCTGGCCGTCGCCGGTGACAACCTTGCCCACGGCAGGAATGACCGTGAATGAAAACGCGTCATAGGCTTTTTGAAGCATGTCCACATCGACGTGGGAAAATTCCAGACAAAGAAAACGTCCACCGGGTTTTAAGACGCGTTTGGCTTCTGAAAGGGCGCGGTCAATATGCGTGACGTTGCGAATGCCGAAGGCAATTGTATAGGCATCAAAACTCTTGTCGGGAAAAGCCAGGCTTTCGGCATTGCCCACGGTGAAGTCACAACGCCCGAGCAGGCCTTCGCGCTCCGCCCGTTTTTTGCCCTCGCTCACCATTTCGGGAGAAATATCGGCAACTGTCACATGCGTCCCGGCGCCACCAGTACGGGCAACGCGAAAGGCAATGTCGCCCGTGCCGCCAGCTACATCGAGCACCTTGAACGGCGCCGATTTTCGCGGTGGGTTCAGCATCG
>CAZAMS010000084.1:0-2780 GCA_964486305.1 uncultured Aestuariivirga sp. | reverse complement strand
CATGTTCGCTGGTTGCAAGTCTGGGTCCCGGCGTCCGGCTCCGCGAAACTGAAGTTTCGCGGGGATGACGAAAGAAAGAACGAATTCAGCGCGTTGATCATTGCAAAGATGGCAGCAAAGATATGTGAATCCGATAGCGGCTTTCGCCGGGATGACAGGTGAAAATATGAAATCAGCGGATTGATATTTCAGGAACGCAGAAGTGAGTGGGTGGGGAAGGACTTTGCCAGTTCATCAATCGCGGCGAAGCCTGCCTGCAAATCCCAAGCGTTGACAATGCCCACACGAAAGCCGCCGGGTGGCATGGGCTGATCGGCGGCTTTCTTGTCGTCATAAAAGGTAATCTGCAGGCTGGAGATGTGGGGCATGGCGCGGATGCGGGCTTGCCGGTCTCGTGGGGGGTGGACAAAATTATTGTGATGCTTTGCAAAGAGTGGAATGGAATAGCCCACGCGGCGCTGCCCTTCTATGTAGTGCCAAGTGCCGTCGGTATAGAGGCGAACCATTGCTTCAATCCAACCCTTGCCGTTGAGATCGCACCACTGGTCGGCAAAGCGCAAATGGGCCTCGATGATTTTTCCGCCGATGGTTTCAAAATTCATCATGCCCGTATAGGCGGCCATGTATTTGCTGACCCACGTCTTGAGATAGGTTGCGAGCTCCGGCATTTTGTCGGCATGGAGCGTCCAGTATTTGAAGGTGCCTTCAGGGCCGGGAACGCCCGTGGCATGGCGCAGCCATTTGACCTGGCCCTTCACAATGGCGCAGTCGGTTGAGACATGGGGGCCTTCAAGCAGGGGCATCCAGAAATGGCCGGGCGTTGAACAGGCCAGCATTTCCGTGGGCGAGGCGATGATGCGGCTGCCCACTCCCATGCCTTTCAGATTAGTGATGGGTTTTGAAAACACCGGGAAGGCGCGGGGCATCACACCATGGGGACCGCAGGTGAAGCCCTGGCTTTGGGCCATGCGGAGCTTGTCATAAATCCAGTTGTGTTCGGGATACCAGGGCCAGGCATCAAAATCGTCGGTCGGAATCAGGATATGTTCCGGGCACGGAATATTTTCAAAATATTGGTCGCGCCACGGGTCGCGTTCGCAGATGGGCATGGGAGGAAGCTTTTTTGTTGGAGCATATTCTTATCGCAAAAGTCTACAACTTTTGCGGTATATGCTTTAGCAGAGCCCTGCTGACAGGCAATGGCAGCAGGGTTCACTTCTAATTGATGTCTATTTGATCTCCCAGGTGAAATTCACGTCCACGGCGATGATCTGCTCGCCCTGAGCCACGGGCACATCGGCCGCTACGGCTTCGGCGCGCATCGACTTGAAAACGGGAACGGGGGGCTGGTAACCGCCGCCTTCCGATAGCGAAACGATTTGCCCGAGGGTGACGCCACTGGCCGCAGTGTAGACTTGGGCCTTGCGCAGGGCATCGGCCACGGCGAGCTTACGGGCCTCATCGGTTGCCGTTTCCGGCTTTGACACCTGAAACATCACGCCATTGATCTGGTTGGAGCCGGCCGATACCACCTGATCCAGAACGGCACCGAGGCTTTCCAGTTTGCGCACTGTGACCGTGACATTGTTGGACACATCATAGCCGACGACCTTCGGTGGCTGGGCATTGTTCTGGCCGTAGTCATAGCGCGGGTTCACCATGAAGTTTGAAGTCTGGATATCGCGTGAATCAACACTTGCGTTTAGCAGCGAGGCCATCACGCCTTCCATGGATTTGGTATTTGCGTCGAGGGCCTCGCGCGCTGTTGCAGCGGAACTCATCACACCTACGGTGACGATGGCAAGGTCGGGAGCGATGCGCACTTCGCCACGGCCCGAGAGGGACATGGTGCGCTGCAATTTGGCGTCGTCGGCGAGGGCCGGGGTGAGACATGCAGCAGCAAATGCCAATGCGCTGGCGGCGATGAGGGTTTTGAACATTTGGAGAGTGCTCCGGTTAATTTCTGGGCGCTGCTGTGGCGAAGAATTGCGGCTGGAGTGTGTTAGCCTTATGTGACGGGTGGGGGTTGGCCGGCTACCTTCGGCAGGGCCGGATCGAAACAGGCCCAGTCCGGGGCCGCATCGGTCCAGATTGCCATCTGGGGTCCCAAAAGATTTGGATCATCCAGGGCTCCGGCACGGATGAAGATCAGGTGGGGCCGGGATTCGGCCTTGCTGAACAGGGGCGTTCCGCAATTGGGGCAAAAGCCACGCTGCATACGGTTGCCGCTGTCAGCAATGCTTTCGTGCCAGCCGACTTTACCCTGCACGGAGAATGAATCAGAGCGGAAACAGACGCTCACCATGCCGTTTCCTCCGCTCAGGTATTGGCAAAGACGGCACCAGCATGCCCGTGCGGCAAGGGGTGAATCCGCTACCGAAAACCTTACCTGCTTGCACAAACAGCCGCCGGATGTTGCCATGGGTCAGTCCTTTCTTCTTGATTCGAAAGGGAAAATTTCAGCGTTAATACTTTGTGAACAAAAAAGTGGCACTGTGCATAACTGATTCGCATTCCGCGAATGGAGGGTAACATGGACATGTTCGGACACGTAAAAAACGTTGTGCGTGAGTTAATCGACATCAGTCTGGTGCTTATTGCTTTGGCCATCGTATTGTCGATCCTGGTCGGCGGTACGCTGCCGTTCTTCGGCAATGTCGTCACCAACCTGACAGACCTCGTTGGCAAACTCGGTTCGAATGGGATGGTGGGCCTAATCGTACTGGGCGTCATCCTGTGGCTGTTCTCGAGCCGCGGCGGCACTGCTGTCGTCCGCAAGT
>CAZAMS010000083.1:0-3608 GCA_964486305.1 uncultured Aestuariivirga sp. | reverse complement strand
CGGATGTCACCAATATATTGCGCCGTCAGCGTCTTTGTACCCGCCGTCGTCGGCGTCAGATTGCAGCTCGCCTGACCTCCTGATACCGCGTTCGAGCAACTCGCGCTGCCATCACTGAACACCACCGAATGTTCCTTGATTTCTTTTACGCTCACCCGGGTCTTGAGTTTGATCTTGCCCGTGCAGATGAGCTCGGAGGCCCCGACATCAATGTAATAGCCGGACCCGCGCCGCATGTATTTCGTGCCAAGCCCCGAGCCGTCATCGCCCCAGTCATGCATGAAGCCCGCCTTTTCAAGCCGCGCATAGAAATCCGCATCCCGCCGCGCGATTTCCCGGAAGACCGGAATTTGCTGCTGGGGTTTGATTTTGTAAGGCACCGAGGCGACCATCAGATCCGCCGTGTTGACATCAATGCCCTTGGCCACGGCGCGTTCTGAATAAATCGGACCGAGATCGAGCTCCATCAACGAATCGGATCTTGCGACATGGGTGGACGAGCGCTGGATCATCGTCACGTCGGCGCCAACCTCCCACAGGGCTGCGCAAATATCATGGGCGGAATTGTTGGAGCCGATGATAACGCATTTTTTGCCCGCATAGGCATCGGGGCCGGGGTGCTTGCTGGAATGGTGCTGCTCGCCCTTGAATTTTTCCATGCCTGGAAATTTCGGCGCGTTGGGAACTGCCGACATGCCCGTGGCCAGTACAAGCTGCTTGGGGCGCAGTGTAACAGGCTTGCCTTCGCGCACCACCTTCACTGTCCATTCGTTCTTGGCCTCGTCGTAGGCGGCATTTTCGCAAACCGTGGAGCCCCAGTAATTCAGCTCCATGACCTTCGTGTACATTTCCAGCCAGTCGCCAATCTTGTCCTTGGGCGAAAAAACCGGCCAGTCATCGGGGAAGGGCAGATAAGGCATGTGGTCATACCAGACCGGATCATGCAGGCAGAGCGACTTGTACCGCTTGCGCCAGCTGTCGCCGGGGCGTTCGTTCTTTTCAACAATGATGGTGGGAACCCCAAGTCGCTTCATACGTGCGCCAAGCGCGATGCCGCCCTGGCCGCCGCCAATGATCAGGCAATAGGGTTGTTCGGTAACGCCCAGACTCGCTTCCTCCTCCTGTTTCAATTGCAGCCAGCTCTTGCGGTTTTTTGCAACACCATGTTCGGCCCCCATGACGCGCCGCGGCCCTTTCCGCTCCTCGTGGCCTTTCAGTTCCACCATGGTAGTGAGCAGGGTCCAGCACTTGCCATCCTTTAGGCGAAGGATGCCGCGCCCGCGCGCTACGCCTGTTTCAAAGGTGAACCAGCCCTCAATGATACCATCAACTTCCCTGGCCTCACCTTCGATTTTCCAGTTGGATGGCTTCGTGTGGGCAAGCGTTGCCGCCAACATGGCCTCTATTTCGCCACGCCGTTCCATGGTCTTGATGTTCCAGGTGAAGGACACAAGGTCGCGCCAGTAACACTCGTCACCGAATAGCGCTGCCGCTGCTTTTATGTCGGAACTTTTGAGTGCGGTTTCGAATTTCGCAAGCCAGGCGGATACGGCAGTGGATTCGGCAGCAGTCACGCTATTTTCTCCCATTGAAAAGCGAGAGTGTGGTGCATTTTTTTGAAGCTCGCAATGGCGCTGTGGACCGAAACCACTATGCGGAGCCGCCAAAACACTGCTGACAGCTTGGTGTCATGGTTGCCCTATGATAGCCCCCGCAGATGCAGCTCTTGAGTGAGAATTTTCCCATGATTAACAGCAATTTCGAGACTAATTCAGTGCGGATGGAACCGATGGTTTTGCTCGCCCTGCAGGCTCCCGCCGATGATGTGGACCGCATCATGGAAGCGGTTGTAAAAGTTGTTCCATTAACGATGGGCAAGTATGACAGCAATGCATATCAGACAGGGGAAGGAATAGAGCGCTACCGCCCGCTCGAAGGGGCCGTCGCCGGTCCCGAAACAGATCTCCGGAAACGGCCGCGCATTGTCGAAGTCAGTTTTGAACTGCCGGATGATCAGGTCGTGATCGAACGGGTCATCGAAATAATTTTTCAAACCCACAGCCATCAGGAGCCGGCGATCCGGGTCCAGAATATCTGGGCCAGCCGGACCAAAGGCCTCGATGACAGCAAGAATCCAAACCGCTGGCGGAACACGACTGGTGACTGGAAGAAAAAGCCCGAAAACAAATCTTCATGAGACCATCGGGATATGGACTCGGCCTGATACTTATCACGGCCTCTGCTGTAGCCTGGAGTACGGCTGGCCTGTTTACGCGGCTTATCCCATTGGATAGTTGGACGATGCTCGGCTGGCGCGGCATCTTTGGCGCGCTTGGCATAGCTGCGGTTATTCTCGCCCTGGAGCGTCGTAATGCCTGGGCAGGTTTCCGCCGGATGGGCTGGCCAAGCTGGCTCTTTGCGATTGTGTCGGCGGTGGGCATGATCTTCTTCATCACCTCGCTGAAGCATACGACTGTTGCCCATGTTGCGGTGATCTACGCAACCGTTCCGTTTCTTGCCGCTGCTCTCAGTTGGTGGGTCATGCGTGAAAGACCAACGATGAGCGCAATAGCCGCCAGTCTTGTTGCGTTAACAGGCGTCGCGGTGATGGTTGGCTTCGGCATTGAAGGCAGCCTGATTGGTGATCTCCTTGCATTTGGCATGACGTTATCCCTGGCGGTGATGATGGTCATTGCCAGACACTATCGCGATATCCCGGTCATGCCTGCTGCCTGCCTGTCGGCACTCTTAAGCGGGTTGATATGTTGGCCCATCGGTGATCCACTTGCCGTTTCTGGTTATGAACTGTTGCTGCTGGCCTTGTTTGGTTTGGTGAACTCGGCGGTAGGCTTGGCGGTCTTCACCCTTGGCGCAAGGTTATTGCCTGCAATCGAAACCGCATTGATTGGATCGCTGGATGCGCCACTGGCTCCGTTGTGGGTATGGCTGGCATTTAACGAAACACCTGGTGCGAGCACGATGATCGGTGGCGCGGTTGTCTTTGTTGCCGTGGCCGCGCATCTGATTGCGGGGGCATCAAGAATAGCCAAACCTTCAGCTTAAGAGCTTCCATACCGCTGCTTTCCAACCCGCACGTCGTCATTTTTTTGCATTACAAATGCAGTTCTGCCTGGAACCAATTCAACGCTTGGACGTTTTCCAACCTAGTCAAATTATTTTATAAGGTAGGACAGAATTATGCAGCAGCATTCGAATAGTAGGGAATTTGTGCCAACCGTTGTGACGACAGATGGCGTGCGACAGGGTGTGACCGGACGCGGCGTGCGCTATGTGCTGACAGTTGGTCTGCTTGGTGTCATTTTTGTGTCCTCGATGATGCTGGTTATTTATGCAAGCTGACCCCAACATTTAATTGGAACCACCCGGTAGTTGAGGCGTTCGATCATTACCCAACTACGACATCACCCAACCACCAAAGGAGATCAGCTATGATTAAGAACCTATCCGTGTGATTCAAGATGGTGAGGGAGAGAATCCATGCGCCAGAAGACATTTTCGAGTTTGGGTTTTGAAGTGCACGCCAAGCAGACACGCCGACAGCGGTTTCTGGACGAGATGGATAAGGTTGTGCCGTGGAGCAAGCTCTG
>CAZAMS010000082.1:0-7627 GCA_964486305.1 uncultured Aestuariivirga sp. | reverse complement strand
ACGAGGCCGCCCATGTCTCTCCGGAATCTGTCCTTGTCCATCTTGTCGTTGGTCTTGGTGTCCCAGAGCCTGCATGAGTCGGGGCTGATTTCGTCAGCCAACACAATGCGCATCATGTCGTTCTCGTAGAGCCTGCCGAATTCAATTTTGAAATCGACGAGCTTGATGCCGATCCCTAAAAACAAACCGGTCAAGAAATCATTGATGCGGATCGACATGTGCATGATGTCGTCAATTTCCTGGGGGGCGGCCCAGCCAAAGGCAGTGATATGTTCTTCCGACACCATGGGGTCACCCAAGGCATCATTCTTGTAGCAGAACTCGATGATGGACCGGGGAAGGGCTGTGCCTTCCTCCAGACCCAGCCGCGTTGCCAGCGAGCCTGCGGCGACATTACGCACGACGACTTCAAGGGGAATGATTTCCACTTCGCGCACGAGCTGTTCGCGCACATTGAGCGAGCGGATGAAATGGGTGGGAATGCCGAGGTCATTCAGCCGCGTGAAAATGAATTCGGATATGCGCTGGTTGAGCACGCCCTTGCCTTCAATCACGGCCTTCTTTTGGGCATTGAAGGCGGTGGCGTCATCCTTGAAATGCACGATTACCGTGCCAGGCTCTGGGCCCTCGTAGAGAATCTTGGCCTTGCCTTCGTAAATGCGGGTTCTTCTGCTGGTCATGTGTAATATCCTCATCAAAACCCTTATCCACCCTTTTAGCACAAAACCAGCAGGCGGTACGCATAGTTCACATGTTTCAACAATATGATGGCGGGGCCCGCCATTTAATGCCAAGGGCTTCTACAAGAACTTATTGCGGCGCACAACGGTTTTGAATGGTTGATTTGGGCGATACGACTAGCTATCTCACTGGGATATGTGGAGGAGACCGACATGAACCTGGACAAGCGCGAAAAAGGCTTTGAATCGAAATTTGCCCATGACGAGGAGGTGCAATTCAAGGCTCATGCCCGGCGCGCCAAGCTTCTGGGCCTGTGGGCTGCCGAGAAAATGGGTCTTTCCGGCGCTGAAGCCGATGCCTACGCCAAGACAATGGTGGTCGCCGACCTGGAAGAAGCGGGCACCGAGGATTTGTTCCGCAAGGTCCGGGCTGATTTTGACGCGAAGAAAGTGCAGCAATCGGACCACCAGATTCGCCGCCACATGGATGAACTGCTGGCGGTTGCCCTCGAACAGATAAAGGCGGGATAATTGGCTGCGCAAAATTTTGACCTGAGGGCACGGCTCGCCAACAAGGCTGAGCCGTTCCTGTTTTCGTGGATGACGATGCCAAGCGCCCAACTGGCCGGACAGTTGGCAAGGCTTCCCCTTGAAGGCGTTTGCCTTGACATGCAGCATGGCATGATTGGCTTTTCGGATGCGGCTCCGATGATTGCCGCCATCAGCAATGCGGGCAGGCCCGCCATCGCTCGGGTTCTGTGGAATGAGCCAGGGTTCATCGGTCAGGTTCTTGATGCGGGCGCTGCAGCCGTCATTGTTCCCATGGTGAACAGCAAGGCCGAAGCCGAGGCCATGGTGAAATCAGCGAAATACCCGCCACTGGGCGGGCGCAGTTGGGGCGGCTACACATCGTTCCAGACCTATGGGCTTTCGGCCCCTGAATATCTCAAGCAGGCCAATTCCATAACCCAGGTGTTTGCAATGATTGAAACGCAGGCGGCCCTCGACGCGGTGGAAGAGATTGCGACGGTGCCGGGCCTTGACGGGCTGTTTGTGGGCCCTAGCGACCTTTCCATTGCCCTGTCCAAAGGTGCTGGCATCGACAAGACCGCCACGCATACGCTTGAAGCGATGAAGCGAGTCGCTGCTGCTGCCAAGAAAAACAATCTGGTTGCTGGTGCATTCGCTGGAACTGCCGAGATTATCAAAACCTATTCCGCCATGGGTTACACGTTTATGGCAGGTGCCGTGGATGTAGACCTTTTGCAGGCCGGGGCTTCCAGCCTGATGAAGGCTGTAAAGGGCGTTTGACGTCTGCGCCCTTTCTTGTGACAATGACGGGATCATGGACAAACGCGCTTCGCTTATTCCCGGCTACGAAAAGATCCTCGACAGGCTCGTGGATATAGCGCTTGCCGCTGGGCCCATTGGCAGCCAGACGGACAAGTATTTCACCAATACGGCGCGCATTGTTGCGGCCCATGGGGACATGGACGTGACGTTTGCGGTGTTCATGCGCAGGCGCGTTGTGGCGGCCCTGGAGCCCACCATCCGCATGGTGCAGCGGCTTGTGCCATCGGCGCGGGTGAAACGCTTCTATGAGGAAGGCGATATTGTTCCCTCCGAAAGCAAGATGCTTGAGATCACGGGCTCCATGGCAAAGCTTTCGGAAGTTGAAACACTGGTTTTGCAGAAGATCGGATTTCCCTGCGTGTCCGCCAACAATGCCTATGAAATGTGCCGGGCCATTCCCTATGCGGCCTTCATGGACATGCATGCGCGCCATGGCAGCGGGGCTGAGATGAATATTCTGGCGGCCTATGGGGCGGCCGTCGGCAGTGCGTCGGCAAAGCATGCGGACAGCAACGTGAAGGGCTTTGTGGGCTCATCGCAGGATTTGACCGCGCCCCTGTTTGGCGCTGCTGCCGGCATGGGCACAATGCCCCATGCGCTGGTGGGCTACACGCGCGGCGATGTGCTTGAGGCGATGAAGCTTTTTGCCGAGACTATTCCTGAAGCCAAAACGTTGATTGCGCTGGTTGATTACACGGGCGAGGAGATCACAGACTCACTGCGCTGCGCACGGTGGTTTTATGAAGAGGCCAAACTGCAGAACAAGGACAAGGTTTTCGGGGTGCGGCTTGATACCCATGGCGGACGCTTCGCCGAAGGTCTTGATTATGAAAAGTCGGTTGAAACCGTAGGCCACTGGCTTGGTGTTTCAGGCGAATACAATATCGTTGAGCAGGTTTTGGGCGGCAGGGCGTTCCAGCTCGATCCCAACAACATTCTTGTGGACAAGGTGCGGCGCATTCTGTTCGGCAAGGGCGTTTCGGTGGCCTCCATCATCCATGTGCGGAGAGCCTTGGACAAAGCCGGCTATAAACAGGCGCAGATTGTTGCTTCGTCCGGTTTCGACCCGCAGAAATGCCAGGTCATGGGTGCCGCAAAGGCGCCGCTCAATCTGGTGGGCACGGGCAGTTTCCTGCCGGCCACGCTTACGGAAACCTATGCGACGGCCGACATCATTGCCTATGACGGCGTGCGGCGGGTGAAGGTGGGCCGCGAGTTTCTTTTCGACTAATTCACCTGCATGTGAGTGCACCCCACCTTGTGCGCAAGACGAATTTGGTGTTTCTATTGTCATTGGGGCTAGTCTCGGGGCTAACATCATGTCCATTCGGTTCCTGTCTTTCATTTGTTTTGTAACTATCGCTATTTTGCTTTTCGCTTTACCCGCTGAAGCCAAAAGGACCGCGATCTATGCACCTGCGGTGAACGTCGTGATCGATATTTCCTCGCAATCCATGTCGGTCAGAGTGAACGGCTGGTATTACGGGCGCTGGAAAGTATCAACGGCGCGTCCGGGGTATCATACGCCACGTGGCACCTACCGAGTGCAGCGGACAGCGAAGGTTTATTATTCGCGGAAATACGATAATTCACCGATGCCAAATTCGGTATTTTTCAAGGGTGGCTACGCCATTCATGGCAGCTATTATGTGAGATCCCTGGGGCGGCCCGCATCGCATGGCTGTGTAAGGCTTCATCCTTCCAATGCCGCAAGGCTATACAGTCTGGTCCAGAAATATGGCTCAAGGTCGACCCGGATCACGATTATTGATTGATGATTTCAGGCCATAACAGGCAGCTTTCCGTCGATCGCCACAATCGTCGATGATATTTTCATCCGTCATTAACCACCTCGTCAAGACGGGACTGTTAACCTTCACTGGATAGCAGCGATTAATGCGTTATGTCCTAAATTCACCCTCTTAGTAGAAAGGGAGTGCGGGATAATGAATGTGGCTTGTGGCATTGCTTTGCATGTTTGCCTGGCTGTTCCAGTCTTGTCCGGTCTTGCATGGGCGTAGCTTCAACCTTGCCGATGGGGACGCGCGAACAGGCCAAAACCGGAAGCCTGTTTGGCAGGTTTCTGCTTTTCCTCGTCCCGATATTTGTTGTGGCTTCAATGCTTGGCTTGGCGTTTGTTTCAAATGTCCTTCTGCGGGCGGAACGCGATAGCATCAATGACCGCATTGGTGTTTTTACAACGCGCATTGCCACGATCATCAAAACGGAAACCGGGCTGGATAATGGCAGGCTCAATACAAACCTGGTGAACCTCCTTTTGGTCGACCCGGCGATCCGCTGCGTTGAAATGATCGATAGCGGCGGCCGCGTGCTGGCAGATGCGCCCGACAAGGTAGGGTGCCAAAAACCTGATGGCAAAAAGACCCTTTTGGTTCCGTTCGCCGACAAGGCCGGCACTATGCTGCGCGTGCAATATGATGAGGCGGAGATTGTCGCTTCGGACAGGAGCAAGCGCCAGTTCAGCATGCTCGCAATGCTGGTAGGACTGTTTGTGGCCATGGGGGCAAGCTGGTTCAGCTTCAGCTCAATCGTGGGGCGGCCGATGAAGGCGCTGCTTGCGGCAATTAGAACAACCGGCACAAGTGGTGAGGTGGCCATCGTCAAGCACCGGCCTGTTGACGAAATGGGCGAAGTAATCGTCGCATTCAACGAGATGCAGCTGAAACTGAGTGAGGAGGCCCGCCGCAACCGCGAGGCGCTTGAGCACGTGGACAGGCTCTATAACGAGACGCCGGCCTTGATGTTTTCGATCTGTCCCAATGGCGCCATCCTGAACGTGAGCGGCCATTGGCTTGAGCAGACGGGCTATGCCCGCGAAGATGTTGTGGGCAATGCCCTTTCCAGCTTCATCCGCAGGCCGCCCGGCGGCTTTGATCCCGGATATCCGCTGGCGGACCTGATTTCGCAGGAGGTGCTGCGCGACATTCCCCTGCAATTGCTGCGCAAGAACGGAAGCAGCATGGACGTTCTGCTTTCCGCCGTGGCCGACAAGATGGCCAACGGGTCGGATGTCTGTTTCCTGTGCGTAATGAACGATGTAAGCAGCCTCAAGGAATCACAGAAGAAACTCCGCATTCAGGTGGTGACCGACCATCTCACGGGACTGCCCAACCGGCAGGGCCTTTTCGAGTATCTTTCTTGGATCAGGCCGGCGTCAGAAGGGTTCTCCGAGAAACTTGCAATTCTTTACATCGATCTCGACAACTTCAAGTGGGTGAATGAAACCCATGGCCACGAATCGGGCGACGGCCTGCTGATTGAAGCCGCAGGCCGGTTGCGCAAGTGCCTGACTGCCGCCGATTACCTCGCGCGGCTTGGCGGCGACGAGTTTGCCGTGGTTCTGCGTGGACTCAAGGAGGATGACGATGCCGTTGCAGTGGCGCTTAGCGCACTCCAGGCCCTGGTTGCGCCATTTCACGTGGGCGAAGTTGTTGTCCATGTCGGTTGCAGCATTGGCATTGCGGTTTTGGGCACCCACTCAAGCAGCGCGGAGGAGTTGCCGCGTTTGGCGGACCTTGCGATGTACAAATCAAAGCAGCAGGGCAAAAACAGGATTTCGATTTACTCCAACGATCTCGGCGACAAGGCGCTTACGCGCAGCCGCGTAACCGACAAGATCCGTGAGGCGCTCGGCGGCAATCAATTGCGCCTCTTCTATCAACCCGTGGTCCATCTCAGCAGTTTGCGGGTTGTGGGGGCGGAAGCCCTGCTGCGCCTGCAGTGCCCGGAAGATGGACTGATGCAGCCCATGGAATTCATTTCAGTGGCGGAAGAAACCGGACTGATGGGCCCAGTTGGCGACTGGGTTGTTGGCGAGGCGATTTCAAACCTGCAACATGAACGTGCCTTTGCCGCAGACACCAACCGCTATCTCGCCATCAACCTGTCGCCCCGGCAGCTGGACCGGGCCTTCACTGTTGATCTGGTCAGGCGTCTCAAGAATGCGCCCGCCCTTGCCCAAGCATTGGTCTTTGAAATCACGGAGACCGCACTTCTCGAAAACGAGGAACGTTTTTCGCAATTCTTTGCCGATATAAGGGAGACGGGCGCCCGCATCGCACTTGATGACTTTGGCACGGGTTATTCATCGCTCGGCCATGTCAGCCGTTATCCGGTTGACTTCATCAAGCTTGACCGCAGCTTTTCCCGGCAACTTAGCCATGGCAACGAAGCTGAGGCGCAGCGGGCTCGCGCCCTGATCAAGGCTACGGCGACCCTTAGCGCCGAGCTTGGAATTGGCATCATTGCCGAGGGTATTGAAGACATGGCGACGCTCGATCAATTGCGCTCCTACGGCATTGGCTTTGGGCAGGGCTACCTGTTCTCGTCGCCGCTTCCGGCAGGCGCTTTCCGGGATTGGGCAAGTGCGTTTTCGGGAAATGGCGAGGCAGGGCGACAGGTGGACAATATTCGCGCCGCATAAGAAATTCACCTAATTCACCTCTTCGGTTCTAAGGAGATGTTCCAGGGACCGCCCTCTTCCTTCCGCCTGCATGGGGGTTCTAGCTATCGCCGCCTAATGTCGGCTTACACTTTGATAGGAGACGAGTTGTAAAACCGCACAAAATGATGTGATCAAATCCGGACCTCTTGCATGGGCTGACAAAGTGAATGCACCAATACGTCGTTTGCTAAATGAGCGAAGACAGGCAAGTTCCGGCGGCATTGTTTGTTGCGGCCGTTGCAAACCTTGACCGATTCACGGTTGCACTTTCGCAATGATGGTACTTGCGGTTTGAATTCCTCAGGCCACACGATCTCCTTTTTATTTCGCTGCCATTGGATAATCATGTCGAGGCGCTTAACTTGCATTCCAGTGTGATCAACTGCGAAGCAGCCCAAAATACTGCAAGTGTAGAGCTGGTAGAGAGCATCGCGGATTGCGTCGCGATCAAGACTGTTCGCCATCTGGGCCGCAGCTTCGAGAATTTGTCCGGCGGCATATGCCGTTGCCGCTTGATAGGACGGTTCCACTCCATACCTTTTGCGGAATTTTTCCGCAAATATGTCGGCGCCCGGGAATGCCAGAGGGAGAATAGGCTCCCACACAGAGGTTGAGAAGGCGCCGTTCGCAAATTCCCCCAACTCGGTCGTCCATTCCGGTAGAGCGGGTCCAATCGTCGCATAGAAGGCCCGCGGTTGCCAGCCGAGTTCGGCGAGGGCGCGCTGCGCATTGATGGCTTCGTCCCGGTGGCCCGCAACGATCACCAGATCGGCTTTGCTGTCGCAGGCTTGCTGCATTGGACCGGTGAGATCGGTAGCGGCGTTTGGGAACTCCAGTTGCAGCACCAGTTTCAATTTGAGGTAGGACGCCCATTTAATCGTTCCCGCGGCGACTTCAGTAGAAAAGGAATCATTTGCGGAGACCAGCGCCACGGTTGAGAGGCCAGCCTGTTGCGCAATTTTCAGCACGCCCTGGGTGTATCTGCTGGCGGGCGTCAGGATCTCGAAGATGTTGCGGTAACCATTCTTCCAGATACAGTCGCCAGCGGCGCCGGAAGCCAGCAAGGGAAAGCCGACTGCTTCGACGATCGGTGCGACGGCAGTCAAGATATCGCTTGAATAGGGGCCGA
>CAZAMS010000081.1:0-7594 GCA_964486305.1 uncultured Aestuariivirga sp. | reverse complement strand
TGTCGATTTTTTTGGTGATGGATTTTTCATCGGCTCCCCTTGCTAAGCACTAGCCCCAAAGCCAAGTAGCGGGCAAGTCCCTCCCCGTCTTAGCGCAACAAGTCCCGCCTTGCGTTTGCGCAAAGACACCGCCATAAACCGGGGCCGAAAAAGGATAACGTAATGCAGCAGGCCGCCGCACTCAAAAAACTGACCCATCTCGAACGCCTTGAGGCGGAATCCATCCACATCATCCGCGAAGTCGCCGCCGAATGCGAAAAACCCGTCATGCTCTATTCCGTGGGCAAGGATTCCGCCGTCATGCTGCATCTCGCCATGAAGGCCTTCTACCCTGCAAAACCGCCCTTTCCCCTGATGCATGTCGATACGCGCTGGAAGTTCCGCGACATGATTTCCTTGCGCGATAAAACTGCAAAACGCCTTGGTCTCAATCTTATCGTTTATGTGAATCCCGATGGCATCGAGAAGGACGTGAACCCTTTCGACCATGGTTCGGCGCTGCACACCCAGATCATGAAGACCGATGGCTTGAAGCAGGCCCTCGACAAATATGGTTTCGATGCAGCCTTCGGCGGTGCCCGCCGAGACGAGGAAAAATCCCGCGCCAAAGAGCGCCTTTTTTCTTTCCGCGATACCAGGCATCGCTGGGACCCCAAGAACCAGCGCCCGGAATTATGGAACCTCTACAACGCCCGCAAGAACAAGGGCGAATCGATCCGCGTGTTCCCCTTGTCCAATTGGACTGAGCTCGATATCTGGCAATATATCCACATCGAAAACATTCCGATTGTTCCGCTCTATTTCGCTGCCCCCCGCCCCATCGTCTGGCGCGACGGCCAGATGATCATGGTCGATGATGAGCGCATGCGCCTGAACCCCGGCGAGAAGCCCGAAATACGTAACATCCGCTTCCGCACCCTAGGCTGCTATCCCCTGACCGGTGCCATTGAAAGCAACGCCACCTCGCTTCTCGACATCATCGAGGAAATGCTGGTCGCCACTTCTTCCGAGCGTCAGGGCCGTGTCATCGACAAGGACCAGGCCGCTTCCATGGAGAAAAAGAAGCAGGAGGGATATTTCTGATGCATCACCCGCAAAAGTGCGCAGCGGTTTTGCGACAAGATGATGCACAAGGAATCATGATGCATCACCCGCAAAAGTGCGCAGCGGTTTTGCGACAAGATGATGCGCTCGGAATCATAGTGCATCATCCGCAAAAGTGCACAGCGGTTTTGCGACAAGATGATGCACAGGGAATCATGCCCGCCAACATGAAAACTTTGACTGACAAGGATACCATTTGACCATGTCCAGGTTTATCGAATTTGAAGGTGGCGATGTTGAATCCTATCTGAAGACGCAGGAGAACAAGGACCTCCTGCGCTTCATCACCTGCGGTTCCGTCGATGACGGCAAATCCACCCTGATCGGACGGTTGCTCTATGAAGCCAAGATGTTGTTCGAAGATCAGCTCCTCGCATTGGAAGCCGATTCCAAGAAAATGGGAACCCAGGGCGGCAATCTTGATTTCGCCCTTCTCGTGGATGGCCTTGCTGCCGAACGCGAGCAGGGCATCACCATCGATGTCGCCTACCGCGCCTTCACCACCAACAAGCGCAAATTCATTGTGGCCGACACGCCAGGCCATGAACAATACACCCGCAACATGGCAACGGGCGCCTCCACCGCCGATCTCGCCGTCATCCTGATTGACGCGCGCAAAGGCGTTCTCACCCAAACCCGCCGCCATACCTTCATCGCAACCCTTCTCGGCATCAGGCATCTCGTCGTCGCCATCAACAAGATGGACCTGATGAACTACGACCAGAAGGTCTTTGAGGATATTGAGGCCGACTATCGCGCCTTCGCCAAAAGCATCGGCGCCGACAACATCACCTGCATTCCGTTGTCTGCTCTTGCCGGTGACAATGTGGTTGAACACTCCGCCGCCATGCCCTGGTATCACAGTTCAACCCTTATGGCGCACCTTGAAACCGTGCCTGTGGATGATGACCTGGCGACAAAACCCTTCCGCCTGCCCGTGCAATGGGTAAACCGTCCGGACCAGAATTTCCGTGGCTTTTCCGGCACCATCGTCAGCGGGGCCGTGCGCCCCGGTGATCAAATCAAGGTTCTGCCCTCGGCCAAGACAGCAACTGTGGAGCGTGTCGTCACCCATAATGGCGATCTCCTGTCCGGCATCGCCGGACAATCGCTGACGATCACGCTCACCACCGAAATCGATATCAGCCGCGGCGATGTCATCTGCAATGCCGCAGACCCCATCGAAGTGTCTGACCAGTTTGAGGTCGAAGTGTTATGGATGGGTGATGAGCCCATGCTGCCGGGCCGCCCCTATGTCATCAAGACCGGCAACCGCCAGGTTCCAGGCACGCTTGATTCCCTGAAATACAAGGTCAACGTCAACACCATGGAGCATGTTGCGGCGAAAACCCTGACGCTGAATGAAATCGGCGTGTGCAATCTGGAGCTTGACAGCACCATCGCCTTCACGGCCTACACAGACAATCGCCACCTCGGCAGCTTCATCATCATTGACCGTTTCACCAATTCAACCGTCGGCATGGGCCTTATTCACTTTGCGCTCCGTCGTGCCTCCAACATTCACTGGCAGGCTTTCGATGTGAACAAGGTCGCGCGCGCCAGCCAGGCAAAACAAAAGCCAACCGTGCTGTGGTTCACCGGTCTTTCCGGTTCCGGCAAATCCACCATCGCCAACCTCGTGGAAAAAAAACTCCATGCTTCGGGCCATATGACCTATCTCTTGGACGGTGACAACGTGCGCCATGGCTTGAACCGTGACCTCGGCTTCACCGACGCGGACCGCGTTGAAAACATCCGCCGCGTCGCCGAAGTATCGAAGCTCATGGTCGATGCCGGATTGATTGTGCTTGTCTCCTTCATCTCCCCCTTCCGCGCCGAACGCCTCATGGCGCGCGAAAGCGTGGAGAAGGGCGAGTTCGTGGAAATCTTTGTGAACACCACGCTGGCCGAAGCCGAAAAGCGCGATGTTAAAGGTCTCTATGCCAAAGCGCGGCGCGGCGAAATCCAGCACTTCACCGGCATTTCCTCAGCCTACGAAACCCCGGAAAATCCCGAGATTTCGCTGGACACGGCAAAACTCTCGGCCGAACAGGCCGCCGAGACAATCGTGGATTATCTGGCAAAGCAGAAACGTCTCACCAAAGCCTAGACCTCGCCGCTGATCTTTCTGTCGTTGGGTTTCTTCCGTATCCGGACGCGCTCCGATGACGTCGCATCGCGCGTAGCGATAACGTTGCCTTCAAACTTGTTGCGAGATGCTTTCCGGGCGGCGGAATCCTGACGGTTCGCAGGCTTGTCGTGCAGTGGGAAAGTGGAAAGAAGCGTGTACATTTTAATCTCTCGTCTCGGTACTAAAGTTTTCATGGGACCACCTGTGGCCGTTCGTTCATGTGGATCAGCCGCCCTGGTCAAGGCCGCTGTGTAGACTTTGCCCACGCTTATGGCTTTGAGGTCCCCTTGATTTCTTCTTGAGAATCCCCTGACCGGCGCAGCAACCGCAGGGCTAACAGAGGCTTTGTGATCCAATTCTGAACCGCCTGTTCATCTGGGGTTTAGTTTTGGCGCGGTCAGTCCTATACTCATCCCATGAGGATGCTCACGGTCATCGCACTGCTTGCCGGCACGCAACCGGCCTTCGCCATGAATTGGGAAGGCCACGACGACTGGATGACCGAATTTCCGCCGGTTCAGGCATTTATCGACGCCGCGCCCGAGGCAAAGCTGCCATCGCCCCGCGATTGCCCCACAGGGCCTGTCGCGCGTTCCGACAATCCCTATGAGCAGATTCCGCTGCCACGGCATAACTGCCCCGCACTGCAGCCGGGCAAATTGCCCGGAAGTTAGCCTGTTTGCTAACGGGATGGCGCAGGCAGCATGCGGCGCAACACGTCATCCCGGGTGATGAAGTGATGCTTCAGGGCGGCAAGCACATGCAGCGCCAGCAACGCAATGCTGATGTTCGAGCCCAACTCATGAAAGTCCTTCATGGGAAGGCCTAGGTTCGGCGCCCCCGGCAGCGGAAAGGCGCCGAAGATCGTGAGACTTATCATCGCTCCTTCCTCGCGGAAGAACTCCGGCGTTGCGAGCCAGCCCGTCAGCGGGATGCCGATCAACAGGACATAGAAGAGCAAATGCGTCGCCTTTGCTGCCATCCGCTCCCATGAAGCCATGCTGGCCGGATAGGCGGGCGGCGGATTGAACAGGCGCCAGACAAGGCGAAGAACGCTCAGAACCAGAATGTCGCTGCCAATCGAAACGTGCAGCGAAGGGCCCAATGCGCTGCTGTCTTTTTCCCCTTTCATGAGGTCCCCGCCAAAGAACAGCATGAAGATCAACAGGACAGCGATAAGCCAGTGCAGGCTCATGGCAACGGTGTCATATTTGGTTCTAGCGTCAACAGTCATAATTTACTTCCGTTTCAATGATGCTCGACAATAGTCGGACGAGCCCGCCCATAGTTTCCGTTGTCTATGACGGCATTTTTTAGGCCGCATCATTAATTTGAAGTAACGCAGGCTGAGGAGTGACGAGGAGTTAGGCGGCCACGGACAATGCATCCTGCTGGCGCGCGGCTTTGAGCGCCGTGGCCCACCAGGCCAACTGATCAAGCATGTCTCTGACGCCTTGCTGGAGATAGCTGATCTCCTTGAGGTCCTTGCCCTCTCTCAAAGCCGCCATGAAATCGGCACCCTGGATATAGACACCGGTCCGTATGGTTGCCAATTGCAGCTCAGCCGCGACCAGCCGCAAATGCTCGACCGCACGCGCGCCGCCCACCGCGCCGTAGCCCACGAAGGCAGCGGCTTTCTTGTTCCACTCGGGATAGGCGTAATCGAGGGCGTTCTTCAAAACTGCCGGAATGCCGTGATTGTATTCGGCCGTCACAAAGACGAAGCCGTCGAACTCCGCGACTTTCTTCTGCCAGCGCTGGGCCACTTCGTTCGTCGTGGGCGCCCAGGCGTTGGAGGCCACTTCATCAAAGAAGGGCATGGGGTAGTCGCGCAGGTCCAGTATTTCGACGGCCATGTCGCTGCGCTCGGCGGCGATAGTCTTAACCCATTGCGCCGGCTTGTGGCCAAAGCGGGTAGCTCGCGTAGTGCTGATCACGATGGCGATCTTGAGTTTGCTCATGGGGTCCTCGTTTATGCTAGGTGGTTACGAATTGTTACCACGCATAATTAGATGACTGTAATTGCAACACAAGAAGGCACAATTTCCATACCCGGTTATCTGCATGTGACTAAAGCCTTTTCCTCTTGAATGGCCACGTGGGTCAGTTAATTCTTGCCCAGCGAAGAAAGGCTGTTTCATATGAGTATAAAATCTGTCCGGGCTTTTCTTGCCGAGAAGGCCCCCGACATTGCCATTGTCGAATTGGAGGGCAGCAGCGCCACCGTGGCCCTGGCCGCGGAAGGCCTTGGCGTCACGCCTGCCCAAATAGCCAAGACCTTGTCACTGAGGGTCGGCGAACGGAACCTCCTTGTCGTAACCCGTGGCGATGCCAGGCTCGACAACAAAAAGGCCAAGGCGGCCTTCGGTGGCAAAGCGCGCATGCTCAACGCCGAAGAGGTCCTGGCTGTCACCGGACACCCGATCGGCGGCGTCAGCCCCTTCGGGCTTGCAACCGCGCTGCCGGTCTATTGCGATGTCTCACTGAAAGCCTTCGGCGAGGTCGTGCCGGCGGCCGGCTCAACCAATAGCGCCCTGCGTATCAACCCCGCCCGCATGGCAGAGCTGATTGGCGCAGAATGGGTCGATGTCTGCCAGGTGGAAGCATGAGTGATCGTGCACGGCTACGGCGGGAATGAATTTGCACAACTACTCCGCAGCCTCTGCAATCGGCTTTCTACGGCGTATCTCAGGCTTGATTTCTTCGCCCGGCCGCTGGGCATGCTTTCGGCCTATAATGCTGTAGGCGCAGGGCACCACAAACAGCGTCAGCAGCGTGCCAAACGTCATGCCGCCGGCAATCACCCAGCCGATCTGCATGCGGCTTTCGGCACCGGCTCCGGAAGCCACGACAAGCGGAACCGCTCCGAGCACCATGGCAAAGGTCGTCATCAGGATTGGCCGCAGGCGCAGTGTTGCTCCTTCAACGATTGCCTCAAGACGCGTGCGGCCCTCCTCCTGCAGCCGGTTGGCAAAATCGACAATCAGGATGCCGTGCTTGGTGATGAGACCGATGAGTGTGACAAGCCCGATCTGCGAATAGACATTCAATGTGCCCCCTGTGAGATAAAGCGCCGCAAGCGCGCCTGTCATGGACAGCGGGACACTGAGCATGATCATCACCGGGTCGCGGAAACTCTCGAACTGGGCCGAGAGCACGAGATAAATGAAGGCCAGCGCGAGAACAAAAACCAGCGCGAGATTGGAACTTGAATCGCGCAGTTCGCGCGCCTGGCCCGTGAGGTCGGTCACCACATTATCCGGCAACACCTCCTGGGCCGCCGCATTGAAAGCCGCAATTGCCTCGCCCAGCGTGAAGCCCGGCGCCAGGTTGGCCTGGATGGTGATGGCACGAAGCTGGTTAAAACGCAGCAGGTCGCGCGGCGCCACGGCCTCGCGCGCCGTCACCACGTTTGAGAGCTGCACCATCTCGCCCGCACTGCCGCGTACGAAAATCCGTGAAAGCGTTTCAGCCGATGTGCGGTCAGCTGCCGGAAGCCCAACCGTCACATTGTACTGTTCGCTGCCGATCGCGAACGTGCCGACATTGCGCCCGCCGAGAAGCGTTTCCAGTGTGCGCCCGATCACCGTCACATCGAGTCCCATGTCGGCGGCCCGGGTCCGGTCGATATCGATCTGCACCTCCGGCTTGTTGAGCCGCAAATCCGTATCGAGGTCGGCAAGGCCCGGATTGTCCTTGAGCTTCTCGACCAGCTGGTTGGCAATCCCGTTAAGCTCTTCATAGGAGGCAGACGACTGGATCACAAACTGCATCGGCTTGCCGAAACCGCGCACGCCGAGAGAGGCAGGATTGGAGGCGGAAGCCTGGATGCCCGCAATGGCCCTGAGTTTGGGCAGCAGCTTCTGCACGGTTTCCTGCTGGCTCGTTGTGCGTTCGCTCCAGTCCTTGAGACGCGCAAAAGAATTCAACCGCGTCACGTCCCCGGAGCCAACGATCAGAAGCGCCGAACGCAGATCGGGAATGTCCTGGAGGATTGCCTCCACCTGTTCCGCATAGCGCTGCGTATAGGCAAAGCTCGCCCCTTCAGGCGCATTGCCTGAAACAATGATGGTGCCCCGGTCTTCCGTCGGCGACAATTCCGATTTGATCTGCATGAGGAGAAGACCGCCTGCGCCGGCAATGCCAAGTGCCACGAGCATGACCACCCAGCGTAGCCGTAGCACAAGGCGCAATGCGGACTGGTAGCTCCTGTCCAGGTTTTTCAACAGCCCTTCAACGGTGCGGGCGAAAAAGTTTTGCCGCTCCGAATGCTTCAGCAGTTTCGACGACATCATCGGGGTCAGCGTCAGCGCCACAAAGCCCGAAACCACAACGGCACCAGCGAGCGTCAGCGCGAAT
>CAZAMS010000080.1:0-6382 GCA_964486305.1 uncultured Aestuariivirga sp. | reverse complement strand
TCGACTTCAAGAATCCAGCGACGTGTTTTTTATGTTTTCCCCAGCTAATCGCGCGCGTCGTTTGGTTAACAAGACCTTACTGCCATCGGGAATCAGAGGTCCATGCGCTGTTTTGACTCATGTCGATGAGTGCACTGCACGTGATGCAATTGACCGTGTGCAATCATGCACTTATAGTAAGCAAAAATATTTTGCGCCGTTCCCTGAGCGGCGCATTTTGCTTTGGGCTAAGGTCATATGACGATGATTGCTGCAGTTCTTCCAACCTACAACCGCGCCAAAATATCTTTTGAGCGGGGCGAAGGTGTGCGTGTATTCACGCCCGAGGGTGAATCTTACCTGGATTTTGGTGGCGGGGTTGCGGTGACGAGCTGTGGGCATGCGCATCCGCATCTGGTGAAGGCACTCACCGAGCAAGCGCAAAAGATCTGGCACACGTCGAATATCTATCAGATGCCGGGACAGGAGAGATTGGCCCAGCGGCTGATTGATGCAACATTTGCTGACACGGTGTTCTTTACGAATTCAGGTGCTGAAGCGCTGGAATGTTCGATCAAGATGGCGCGCAAATATCATGCGGCCAAGGGACATCCAGAAAGATTTCGGCTGATCACGTTTGAAGGCGCGTTTCATGGGCGCACATTGGCCACCATTGCCGCCGGCGGGCAGGCAAAATATCTTGAAGGCTTCGGACCCAAGGTTGAAGGCTTTGATCAAATTGCCTTTGGCGATTTCGAGGCGTTGAAAGCGGCAATCGGCCCGGAGACTGCGGGCATCTTGATTGAGCCCATCCAAGGCGAAGGCGGGGTTCGTCCGGTGCCGACAGAATCTTTACGTACCATGCGTGCGCTTTGTGATGAACACGGCATTCTCCTGGTCCTTGATGAAGTGCAATGCGGCATTGGCCGCACGGGGAAGTTTTTTGCCCATGAATGGGCTGGCATCACGCCGGATATCATGGCGGTGGCGAAGGGCATTGGCGGCGGTTTTCCTTTGGGCGCGTGCCTTGCAACCGAAAATGCGGCGCAAGGCATGACGGCTGGAACCCATGGTTCAACTTTCGGCGGCAACCCGCTGGCAACGGCGGTTGGCAATGCGGTGCTTGACGTCGTTCTAGGCGATGGCTTTCTGGACAATGTGCTGCAGCGCGCGCTGGGTCTTAAGCAAAAATTGGCCCGGCTCAAGGATGAACACCCGACGATCATTGAAGATATCCGGGGCAACGGCCTGATGATGGGGATCAAGTGCAAAGTGCCCAACACGGATTTCCAGGCAACAGCCCTGGAGCACAAGCTTCTCACCATTGCGGCGGGCGACAATGTCATCCGCCTCTTGCCACCGCTCATTGTAAGTGATGATGATATATCTGAGGCCGTGCATAAGCTGGAAATGACCTGCCGCAGCCTTGAAACGAAGAAGACATGAGCAACGGCCCACACCACTTTCTTGATCTCTCGGATTTCGAAGGCGGAACCCTGCGCAAAATCCTGACCACCGCACGGTCGATGAAACATGTGCGCGCCGGGCAATCGAAGGGAGCGCGCGAAGGAACGGCGCCGCTCAAGGGCAAAATTGTTGCCCTCATTTTCCAGCAGCCTTCAACGCGCACGCGGGTTTCCTTCGAGGTTGGCATTCGGCAGCTTGGCGGTGAATCGCTGCTCATTTCATCGGGTGACATGCAATTGGGGCGCGGCGAAACCATTGCCGATACGGCGAAGGTTCTCTCGCGTTTCGTGGATGCCATCATGATCCGCGCCAAGAACCATGATGATCTCCTGGAACTGGCCGAACACGCTACGGTTCCGGTTATCAACGGACTCACCAACAAGTCCCATCCCTGCCAGATCATGGCCGACATCCTCACCCTTGAAGAACGCGTGGGGCCTTTTTCAGAGCAAACCATTGCCTGGGTTGGCGACGGCAACAATGTGGCCGCCTCTTTCGTTCATGCGGTGACCAGGCTGGGAGGAAAATTGCGCCTCGCCTCGCCCAACTCGCTTTCCCTAAGCCCTGATCTTTTGAAATGGGCGCGGGCAAATGGTGCTGATATCACGGTCACTTCGTCGGCGGATGTCGCCGTAACCGGCGCCACCTGTGTTGTCACCGATGCCTGGGTTTCCATGCATGACGCCGACACGACAAACCGCCATAACCTGCTGAAACCCTATCAGGTCAATGAGGCATTGATGAAGAAGGCAGCACCTAATGCCGTCTTCATGCATTGCCTGCCGGCGCACCGCGGCGAAGAAGTCACGGGCGACGTTCTGGACGGGCCGCAATCGGTTGTGTTCGATGAGGCTGAAAACCGCCTGCACGCACAGAAAGCCATTCTCCTGCATTGTTTCGGTTTGACATGACGAAGGCAAGCGACACGGTCATGCCCTTTGAGATTAAACCTCTGGGGGTTCGCGGACGCATCGTCAGGCTGGGGGCCGTGATTGATGATATTGTGCACCGGCACGACTATCCACCCGCCGTATCCGCCCTCCTGGCCGAGGTGATCGCGCTCACCGCCATGCTGGGCGCCTCGCTGAAATTTGACGGCAAGTTTATTTTGCAGACCAAGACCGATGGCCCGGTTGACATGATCGTGGCCGACTTTGCGTCGCCCAATGGGGTGCGCGGCTATGCGCGGTTCAGCAGGAAGAAACTTGAAAAACTCACTTCGCCCACGCAAGAGGATTTGCTCGGCAAGGGCTATCTCGCCATGACCGTCGATCAGGGCTCCGACATGGAGCGCTACCAGGGCATTGTGCCCCTTGATGGCACAACGCTTGCTGCTGCGGCTGATACCTATTTCAAACAATCAGAACAAATCCCCACGCGGCTGCGGCTGGTATCCGGACCCATGATAACGCGTGGTGAAAGAACCACCCACTGGCGCGCCGGGGCCATCATGGTGCAGCATTTGCCAAAAGAAGGCGGCATAAGCCCCATTCATTTTTCATCGGGAGACAATCCCGAAGGTAAAGAACAACTGCCGGAAGATGACAACTGGGTGAAAGCCAAGCTGCTGCTCGATACAGTAGAGGACCATGAGCTGCTCGATCCCACTTTGACAACGGAAGAATTGCTCTACCGCCTTTACCATGAAGATGGCGTTACGGTTTATCCCGCCAGCCCCATCACGCGCCACTGCACCTGCTCGGTTGAAGCGGTTCAAACCATGCTGAAAGGGTTTTCCGAAGATGACCGCAATGACATGATCGAGAATGGCGAGATCAAAGTCGTTTGCGAATTCTGCTCAAGCACCTATCGCTTTGCACCGGAGACGCTTGCACCGTTAGCCAGCGCGCTTTCCGCTCAGGTGGAACCACCTGAGCGAAAAGAAATCGCGCCAGATTGATAAGCTGGAGCAAGTTCTTATCGGCAAAGTCGGGCAACTTTGCCGGAACATGCTCTACCGGCAGTGCTCCAACAGCCTCTCCATAAAGGCTTTGCATTTCCGCAATTCTGAAATGTCGATATATTCATCCGGCTTGTGGGCCTGTTCGATGGAACCGGGGCCGCAAATGATGGCGGGGATGCCAATCTGCTGGAACAGGCCTGCTTCAGCGCAGTAGGACACGGCATGGGTGCCATTGGCGTTCGCGAGAAGGAGTGCGAGATGTTCCGCCGGTGAATTATCTTCCGGTGCCAGGCCCGGCACGATGTTGGTCTGCTGGTTATGGATGCCCGAATCGCTGGCAATTTTTTTCATCGCAGGTTCAAGGGTGGCGGCGAAGTTTTCAAATCTTGCAGGCACTTCGGCCGGATCAGCCAACGGCAACAGCCGTGTTTCCCATTGAAAGGAACATTTACGCGGGATGATGTTCTTGGCCGTGCCGCCCTCAATGACGCCGACATGGATGGTTGAATAGGGTGGATTGAAACGGCCCGTGGGATCGCCACGTTGCGTGAGATCTTCCCTGATGCGATTAATCTCACCCAAAAGTTCGCCCGCCACCATGATGGCGTTTACACCCTGATCGGTGAGGCTTGAATGAGCCTCGTGGCCCGTGACTTCGGTCGAAAAAGTTATGGCGCCCTTGTGGGCATTCACAACCTGCATGGAGGTTGGCTCACCGACGATCACGGCACGGGGCTTTTTCATGTGGTCCCGCATATGGGCCACCAACGGGCGTACCCCTTTGCAGCCCACTTCCTCATCGCAGGAAAGCGCCAGATGTATCGGCGTTTTCAGTTTGGCGGCCTTGAACTGCGGCACCATGGCAAGGGCCACGGCGATGAAGCCTTTCATGTCGCAGGTTCCGCGGCCATAGAGCCTGCCGTCTCTTTCCATGAACTCAAACGGATTGCTGGCCCATTTTTGGCCGTCAACGGGCACAACATCGGTATGGCCCGAGAGCACAATTCCGCCTGCGATATCAGGGCCAATGGTGGCAAAGATGTTGGTCTTGCCCGCCTCATAATCCACGCGGAAATGGGGAATGCCCCAGCTGTCGAGATAGCGCTCGACAAACTCAATCAGGGGAATATTGCCATCCCGGCTGGTGGTATCAAAGCGCACCAGCTCTGCCAGCATGGCGTGGGCCGAATAATTCTGTTCCATTTTTCAGTTCACGCTGTGCTGGTCATAGGGGCTGTCGAGGGAGAAGGCCGGCACATCAACCTCGAAGGTTTCACCGTGCTGGTTTTTCATATGGTAGCTTCCCACCATGAAGCCGTTGGGCGTGGAAAGCGGGCAGCCCGAAGTATATTGAAAATTCTCGCCGGGCTTCAGGGTTGGCTGCTCACCCACCACGCCATCGCCGCGGACTTCCTGAATCCGCCCGAAGGCATCGGTAATTCTCCAATAGCGTGAGAGAAGTGTGACGATTTCAGCGCCCTGATTTTCAACGGTGATGGTATAGGCCCAGACAAATTTCGCCTCGTCCGGCCTTGATTGGCCTTCGAGAAATTGCGGCTGCACATGGATGCGAATATTGCGGGTCGTGCGGTTATACATGTCCTATAATGTAGCTTACCTTGCGCAGTTTTCCACCCCATGAGTTACCCCCTTGCGAAATGGGGCGGAAATCCGCCAATAGACCTATGACAAGCAAATCGAATACCCCGCAAGGCATCCTGCCTGCCCGGCTCATAGCCGAATATTGTGCAAAAGGCTTCATCAATCCGGGCCGTTCCCTTGATGGCGACCAGATTCAACCGGCCAGCCTCGATCTCCGGCTTGGCGAGTGGGCCTACCGGGTGCGGGCCTCGTTTCTGCCAGGTCCCAAGGCAACCGTGGCGCAAAGGCTGGAGTCACTCGTTCTCCACCGTATCAATTTGAGCGAAGGTGCAGTTCTGGAAACGGGATGTGTTTATATTGTGCCCCTGCTTGAATCCCTGAAGCTGCCGAAGGGTGTTTCGGCTGCGGCCAACCCCAAGAGTTCCACGGGCCGGCTTGACATCTTCACCCGGGTGATTGCTGACTACGCGCAGGAATTTGACAAGGTGCCGGAGGCCTATGAAGGGCCGCTCTATGCGGAAATATCCCCGCGCACCTTTTCCATTCTGGCACGCACGGGTTCCCGCCTTTCGCAAATCCGCTTTCGCGCCGGTGCCTCGCTTGCTTCCGATGACATCATCCGAGCACTGCATGCAAACGAAGGCCTGATCTCGGAAGGCAAAGTCAATATCGACAATGGGCTTGCCCTTACCATTGATCTCTCCGGCACTGACACGGAAAACCCGGTTGGCTTTCGCGCCAAGCGCCATTCGGGCCTTGTTGATGTGGACAAGAAGGCGGGGCTCGAGGCTTCCGATTTCTGGGAGCCCATCTGGCTGCGTGGATCGCTGGTGCTTGATCCCGACCAGTTTTATATCCTGGCGTCAAAGGAGGCGGTGCGCGTGCCGCCGACCCATGCGGCGGAGATGGTTCCGTTCAATCCGCTGGTTGGTGAATTCCGCGTGCATTACGCCGGATTTTTTGATCCCGGCTTTGGCCATAGCTCAGGCCACGGCGAAGGCGCGCGCGCCGTTCTCGAAGTGCGTTCGCACGAGGTGCCGTTTATTCTGGAGGACGGGCAGATCATTGGCCGCTTGGTTTATGAGCCGCTGACCGAGGTGCCATCACAGGTTTACGGCCAGGGCATTGGTTCAAACTATCAGCGGCAGGGGCTGAAGCTTTCAAAGCATTTCAGGCCCTATGATCCGAGCAAGCGGTAACACACTTCGTTTGTGAACTTAGGGAACCTAGACTTTCAGAGATCACGCCTGTTCAAAGCCTGGGTTCCGGCTTTCGCCGGGATGACAAATTTTAGGGAGCCTCTGATTTAATTGCTTGTCGGCTGGTTTGCGATGTGATTCAAGATGGTGAGGGAGAGAATCCATGCGCCAGAAGACATTTTCGAGTTTGGGTTTTGAAGTGCACGCCAAGCAGACACGCCGACAGCGGTTT